>JACRIC010000021.1 GCA_016235915.1 Candidatus Peregrinibacteria bacterium | reverse complement strand
TTTGAAAATGAAATCACCCAAATGCATGGGCAAGGATATTTGGAAATGTTTGACGGCTCGCAATTTGAACCGGAAAAACAGGTTAAGAGGATTGAGGCTTTGCGGTTTCTTATTGACGCGCAAATGACCTACGAGGAAAAAAAGAAAAATCTCGGAGAGAAAGATACGGTGCTCCGAGATTCCGTGACAGCTTTTTCCGACGATGCGTCGAACAAGGTTAATTTTTCCGATACGAAACGCGACGGAGCGTATGTCGAATATGTTCGCTATGCGCGGTCAAAAGGTTACATCTCCGGTTATTCGAATAAAGATTTTCGGTCGTATTCGCGAATCACCCTTGCCGAGGCGTTGTCTCTGCTGTTTCGGGTTTTTTCAGCGCCGGTATGGCAAGGCGATTGGAAGGTTGACTGGCACAAGCCGCTCATGGATAAAGCCTTTCAGATGGAAATTCTTCCTTCCGGACTCACGGATCCTCTTCACAAACTCACTCGAGGAGAATTGACGTATATTCTAAAAAGGTTTTTGGAGGAGATAGAGAGGTAGAGGGACGAAAATTTTCTTGATACTTTGTATTTAGGTATATTTTAAACTGAAAAAATCACTATGACCACAACATGTACTGCTACAGAAGCTCGAAAAAATTTTTTTTAACTTATCGAAAAATCTGAACAACCGGGACACTCAATTATCATTACCCTCAACGGTATCGCCAAAACCGTTATGATGTCCGTACAAGATTTTGAAGATTGGAAAGAAACTCTGGAAATCATGAGTGATAAACAGCTTAAGGAACCTAAGATCTGAGACTCGCAACAACTTCATACACCTCCATCTCCTCATTTTTTCCGCGAATTTTTATCGGACCGTGTTTGATGAATTGAAAGTCGGCGCCGTGTGTTGACGTTTCGCTCTTCACCGCCTCATACGTTGTCTCACTCACCAGTGTCTTTGTTCCAAGCTCCTTATTCGCCTTTTCCAAACGCGACGCCACATTGACATTATCCCCCATCACCGTGTAATTAAACCGTTCGCTCGAACCAATATTTCCCACAATCACCTCTCCCGTATTTATCCCGATTCGAAAATTAAAAGTCCGCCGACCTTCGCGCGTCCATTTTTCATTTACCATCTCCATTTCCTTCCGACAATTCACCGCCGTCCGAATCGCCCGAATCGCATGATCTTCGTACGCGATCGGCGCGCCGAAAAACGCCATAATCGCGTCCCCTTCATATTTATCCAGCGTCCCACCTTCCGCCATAATCACCTCGGTCATCACGGAAAAATACTCATTCATCTGCGAAACCATCTCCGCCACCGGAACACTTTCCGAAAATGCCGTAAAATCGCAAATATCAGAAAAAAACACCGTCGCCACTCGCCTCTCCCCGCCGAGCATGAGCTTTTCGGGATGTTCGCTTAAATCCTGCACGATTTCAGCGCTCACATATCGCGAAAAAGCCTTTTTTAAAAACAATTTCTGACGAAATTCCGTAAAATACCGATAGAGAATGGAGAGAATGTAAGTAAAAAATATCGCCACCATCGGCAGAACCATATCAAACATCCACCCTCTGCCCCAACCGATACGCGCCAGAAAAAAATAAGCGCCAGCGATCAGAACGGCGGATATCGCGCCGATTCCCATTCCCAGCCACAGAAAAATCGCCGTGGAAAAAAATGCGATAAACGCGATCAGTGCTATCCGAGAGCCAAATTCCCCGGGCCAACGAAATGATTGATCCAGAATCGTCTGCATGGTATTCGCGTGAATTTCAATGCCGGGCATCTGCGCCATTTTTCCGTTCGGGACCGGATGGGTGTCCTGAAGACTGAAATCCGTGGCGCCGATAAGGATGATTCTCCCTCGAATCCACTCCGTTTCGAACGTATTTTTCACCACATCGGAAAATGAAATCTGCGGATACGTGTAAAAAGGTTCTTTGAAATGAATGCGCATCTGGCCACGATCTTCGAGAGGAATTTTTACACTGTTCCCATCAAGCGGAAATTCATATATTTTCAGTAGTTTTTGCAGATCAAATCGCTCATACGGCTCTTTTTCATTTTTAAAAAATTTTC
>JACRIC010000019.1 GCA_016235915.1 Candidatus Peregrinibacteria bacterium | reverse complement strand
TCATAAAGTTTGTAAAGTTTTTGGATTATTGGTTATTAACGAGTTGAACGGGCACTATTATAGCATTTTTATGGTTTTCTGCGTTTTTTTGGTATAGTAAAATAAATTTTACTGTATTTTCATGCGCAGAAGAGGCAGGATGTCATTTCAGACGTGGCCAACAAAGAGAAATATGCGTGGCAGGAAAGGAGCCAAAGGATTGAGTTTTGATGTCGAGCCTCGAGTGGCGAATGAAATTTTTGGTGTCGCCTACGCGGCTCTGGCAATTCTTGTGGGGATGAGCATTGGTGGAAAACTGGGAGTGGTCGGGACCATTATGCAGAAATTTCTTTTGCCTATTTTTGGCTGGGGAGTGTATGGACTTCCGGTTCTTTTTGGCATTATTGCGCTTATTTTTTTCTTTAATAAAAAACCTTCCTTTGGACTTTCGCGAGGTTTTGGCGTAATGCTCCTTATTATTTCCGTGTCGACCCTCATTCATCTTTCGGTTCCCTCCGAAGATCTCTATTCCGTTGCTGAGAAAGGTCTTTTTGGAGGATATATCGGTTTTACCGGCGCTTTTATCGGTATTGCGATTTTTGGGCTTACGGGATCGTATGTTGTTTTTTCGGCCTTGCTTCTTATTTCGTTTCTGCTGACGTTGAATGTGGCGTTTTCGGAACTGGTGGCCATATTTTCGCCTGACAGAAAACGAAGAAGAGTTTTTCACGAAGAATCAAAAGAGGAAAATTTTGAAAATGTGGAGAAACTTGAAGAAATCAATATTATCAAACCGGAAATTATTTCTCGTCCGATTGGGGAAGAGCCGTTTGCGATGCTTCGGCCGGCCGATCCTGAAGAAGATTTGGAGTTAAAAGAGGAGACTTCGGAAATTTTAGAAACGCCCGAAGCGAAAGAGGACATTCCTTTTATTTGGGAATATCCCGGACTTGATCTTCTCAAAATCGGAGACAGTGAAATCACTTCGGATGACGCGTTTTTGAAACGGAATGCGGAGGTCATTCGCAATAAACTTTCGCAATTTGGCATTGAGGTTACCATGCAGGATATTCATGTGGGGCCGACCGTGGTTCAGTACACGCTCAAACCCGATGAAGGGGTGAAACTTTCAAAAATCACTTCTTTGAAGAGTGATCTCGCCCTTGCTTTGGCCGCAAAAGCTATTCGCATTGAGGCGCCGATTCCGGGAAAAGGGCTGGTGGGAATCGAAATCCCGAATGACCGGCGGGCAAATGTGTTTCTTCGCGATATTATGGAGAGCGAAGAGTATGGCGAGACTCATTCGAAGTTGCGCATTTGTCTTGGTCGCGATGTGAGCGGAGTTCCGGTGATTGCCGATCTTGCCAAAATGCCGCATCTTCTCATTGCCGGCGCTACGGGATCGGGAAAATCCGTTGGAATGAATACTTTTCTTGTTTCGTTGCTGTATCAGAATTCTCCTCGTGAGATGCAGTTTATCATGGTGGATCCGAAGAGGGTGGAGCTTTCTGGATATAATGGTATTCCTCATCTGGTTACGCCGGTGATTACGGATCCGGAGAAGGCCGCGATCGCTCTTCGGTGGGCGGTTTCCGAGATGGGAAGGCGTTATCAGATTTTGGCGGATATGCGGCACAGAAATTTGAAGGATTTTAATGCGGATCCGAAAATCGAGGATAAAATGGCGTGTCTGGTCGTGGTGATTGATGAGCTCGCGGATTTGATGATGGCGGCGGGCAAGGAGGTGGAGGCTTCGATCTGTCGGTTGGCGCAGATGGGGCGGGCAGTGGGGATTCATCTGATGGTTGCGACTCAGAGGCCGTCGGTGGATGTCATTACTGGGCTTATTAAAGCGAATATTCCGGCGCGAGTGGCGTTTACGGTGTCTTCGTCTATTGATTCTCGAGTGATTCTCGACTGTCTCGGCGCTGAAGATTTGCTCGGACAGGGGGATATGCTCTATTTGGCGGGGGATGTGGGTCGGCCGATACGGCTTCAGGGGGTTTTTGTTTCGTCTTTGGAAATTGAACGGGTGACGAATTATTTGAAGCTCTCAGTCGGGCCGAAATATAATGAGGATATTCTTTCGCGAAAGACCGCAGGACTGAAAATTTCAGGTCTTCCGAATACGAAAATCGCTGGTGATTTGGATGATGACGAAATTGATGATGATCTCTATGAAGAAGCGTTGGCGGTGGTTTCCGAGACGGGGAAGGCGTCGGCGGCGTTGCTTCAGCGGCGGCTCCGAGTGGGGTATGCGAGGGCGGCTCGGCTTCTTGATATTTTAGAATCCAAAGGCATTATCGGTCCGGTGGATGGGGCAAAGGCGAGAAAGGTTTTTATGGGGAGGGAGTAATGAATTATATGGAAAAAATTATTGCACAAAAACAAGATTGCCGCTTCCGAGACAGCATCCCGATGTGCGGTATCTTGATCGTATGAAACAACGGAATCCTCGAAAACTCTGGAATCGAAAATGCCAAAAATGTTTTACGGAAATTTTTTCAAGCTTTCATCCGGAAAAAAATGCGCAGGTGTATTGTCAGGGGTGCTATCAGAAGGTTTTATATTCGGTTCCTTGAATTTTTAACTGAATTTCTCCAGATTATATCCTAAAGCTTTGTAAGTTTTTTTTAACTGATTTAAAAAATGTTTGTACATTTTCATTGGTCTCCCTTCTGAAAAAGCCCTCAAGGCACTGGAATGTTCCGTTTTATTATCAGTAAAAAAAATTACGGGAGGATAGCCAAATTTATCGAGTATTGAATTGCATAAAATGCGTCCTACTCTGCCATTTCCATCAAGAAAAGGATGGATTTTTTCAAATGTACAATAAAATTGTAAAGCCAACATTGGAGGATACGTATCATTTTTCATTTCCGTTCGCAACCAATGGATCAAGCGATTCATGGCATGAGGCACTTCTCGAAAATCCGTTGTGGTGTCATTTGAAGGAGCAATATTATTTTCTTTTTTCCATTGACCGGCAATGATAGGATCTAATTTCTCCAGCAATAACCTGTGCACTTGTCTGATATTTTTTACATTCCACTTCATATCATCGGAAAACGCGTGATGGAAAGCCATAAAAGAATGCAGAATTTCAACTTCGGTTTTCGTCACGGGTTTTCTGGTCGTCCAAGGATCCATTTCTTCAATGTCCTTCTTCTTTGTTTTCGATCCTTCCGTTTTATTGGAATGGTATGTAAACAAAACAATAAATTTTTTATAAAAATCATGATGTTCTCTTTCGAAAAGTTCGTGTTTTAAAAGTAAATACCAAAATTTTGTTTTTTCTACGTGTTGTACATTGAGATAACGGAAATCTTTTTTTATGTTTTTGGGGAAGTTTTTAAACTTTTTCGTAGCAATTTCTTGAAAAAAAGTAAAAAAAATACTTTTTAGGTCATCAGGCAAAAAATGACCAATGTTTTTTGTATAATTTTCATATTGCAAATAATAATACGACTTTCCCTTGATAACTTTTTTTGTAAGATATTTCATAAATTGAGTTAACCGAAAATATCGTATTTATTATATCACTGAATCATTAAAATAGTCAATAATAGTTAACCGATTTTTTTCCTACTTCCTGTGGCACTTTTTATATTTTTTTCCTGAACCGCAGGGGCAAGGATCGTTTCGGCCGGCTTTGGCATGGGAAAGAGGAGTACCCGATCCTCCTGTGGCCCATATCGCTTGGCTTCCCGAGGAATTTTCATCCGCGCTGACACGAATGATGGTTGGATGTGTTCCCGTGGCGGATTTTTCTCCGGACAGTACGCCCTCTATTTCATTTTCATTGGTTTGCATTTCTCTGGCGGTTTGTATGAGGAGTTTTCGCGCGGCTTCTTTTTCCAAATCGACTTTAAAGAGCGTGTTGATGGTATTTGAGCGAATGGCTGAAAGAAGATGAGCGAGCATGGTGAACGCCTCGCTTTTATATTCAATGAGCGGATCTCTCTGCCCATATCCCTGAAGCGCCACGTTTTCCCGCAGATGACTCATTTCATCGATATGCTCCATCCAAAGCGAATCTATGACGTGAAGACACACGTTTCGTTCGATGTCGCGCATGAGCATCGGATCCTCGATTTCTTTTTCGCGTTCTTCATATTCCTTTGCGAGATATTCTGCGGTTTTTTCGATTATTTCTTCGCGAGTTTCCATTTTTAACAGTTCCTCTTCGGTAATCGGATTTTTGGCATCAATATGGATCGTTTTCACGGTTTCCACTATTTCCTTGATATTCCATTCCAATCGGTTTTCGAAAGAAGTGTGCAGGAGAACAATGTTTTTGGCCTCTTCGGAGAGCGTTTCGGCAATATCTTTTTGCGTGTCAGTGTTTTTGAGCATTTTCCGTCGTCGGCTGTAGATGATTTCGCGGTGTTTATTCATGACATCATCGTAATCCACCAGATGTTTTCTGATGTCAAAATTTCGTCCTTCCACTCTTTTTTGCGCGCTTTCGATGGAATTTGAAATCATGGAGTTTTCGATCGGCATTTCGTCTGGAATTCCGAGCTTGTCCATCATTTTTTGAATTTTTTCGGAGCCGAAAAGCCGCATGAGTTCGTCTTCGAGCGATACATAGAATCGACTTTCTCCGAGATCTCCTTGGCGTCCAGAACGACCGCGGAGCTGATTGTCGATTCTCCGGCTTTCGTGGCGTTCCGTTCCTATGATGTAGAGTCCTCCAATTTCTCTTACTCCTTCACCAAGTTTGATATCTGTTCCGCGTCCCGCCATGTTTGTCGCGATGGTGACTGCTCCTTTTTGTCCTGCATTCGCCACAATTTCCGCTTCGCGTGCGTGGTGCTTTGCATTCAAAACGTTGTGAGGGACTCCTTTCATTGAGAGCAGTTGGCTGAGCATTTCTGATTTTTCAATGGAAATGGTGCCGATGAGGACGGGCTGGCCTTTGTCATGCAGTTCCTTCACTTTTTCCGTCACCGCGAGAAATTTCGCTTTCATGGTTTTGTAAATAACATCCGGTTGATCTTTTCGAATGCAGTGTACGTTTGTGGGAATTTCTACGGTATCGAGGCGGTAGATTTTGTAAAATTCTTCGGCTTCGGTCATGGCGGTTCCCGTCATGCCGCCGAGTTTTTTAAACAAGCGAAAATAATTTTGGAGTGAAACAGTCGCGAGCGTTTTGCTTTCCCTTTTTACCTCCACTCCTTCCTTGGCTTCAATGGCTTGATGGAGTCCTTCCGAGTACCGTCGGCCGGGCATCAGTCGGCCCGTAAATTCATCCACAATAATGACCTCGTCGTCTTTCACCATATAATCAACATCTCGTTTGTAGCATGCGGTTGCTTTCAGCGCTTGTTCCAGATGGTGGACTTCCAGAAAACCTGCCTCGGTGTAGATATTTTCAACTCCCATGAGCTTTTCTATTTTTGCGATGCCGGCCTCGGTCAAAGTCGCTGTTTTAATTTTTTCATCAATGTTATAATCTTCGTTTTCTACGAGATTTTGAATGAGACGGGAGTATCTTTGATATTTAGCGGTGGATTCTTCGGCCGGCGCGGAAATAATGAGAGGCGTTCGAGCTTCGTCAATTAAAATCGAGTCCACTTCATCGATGATGGCGTAGTTGAGATTTCTTTGAACGATGTTTTCAAGGCTGACCGCCATGTTATCGCGCAGATAGTCGAATCCGAATTCGTTATTGGTGCCGTAAATGATGTCGCGTCGGTAGATTTCTTGTTTTTGCTCGGGATTTTGGGCGTGAAGAATAGTTCCCACGGAGAGACCGAGAAATTGGTACATTCCACTCATCCATTCCGCGTCGCGTTCGGCGAGGTATTCATTGACGGTGACCACAAAAACGCCGTCTCCTGTCAGCGCATTGAGGTATACCGGCATGGTGCAGACGAGTGTTTTTCCTTCTCCTGTTTTCATTTCCGCGATTTTTCCCTGATGAAGGACGATGCCGCCGATGATTTGCACGTCGTAGGGAATCAT
>JACRIC010000020.1 GCA_016235915.1 Candidatus Peregrinibacteria bacterium | reverse complement strand
TTTTTCATCACGCATGCTTATTGGAAGATATCCCACTCCTTTTTCTACACGGATTTCCATATGGAATTTGGCGTTTTTCGTGTCGGCCGTGGTGATATAGAGATCGGGATTCAGGATTTCGACATCTCCGGGAGTCTTGATGTCTTTTGCCAATACCACTCCTTCTCGATTGATATTGAGCGTGAGAATGGAGGATTGTTTACTTCCTTTTCTGATATGCAGTTGTTTGAGATTGAGAATAATATCTAGGATGGAATCTTTGATTCCTTTTATTGTGGAATATTCGTGTGAAATTCCCGTGACTTTTACTCCGGTGACTGCAGAGCCAGGAAGAGAAGATAAGAGTACCCTCCGAAGGGTATTGCCGAGCGTCGTCCCATAACCTGATGGGAGAGGGCTGACGGTAAAAATGACATGCGCGTCATTTATTTTTTTTGTGGTAATTTTGGGGAGACCAATTTCTTCTTGTATTTGGTGCATTCGAAGAAAATGTTAAAAAATTTAAGCTTTTGAATAATATTCGATCACCATTTTGGGGTCGATGATTTTTTCAAAATCATCTTTTCCCGGAAGGATCATCACTTCTCCTGAGAGATTTGGGAAATTTACCGCCAGCCATCGCGCTGGTGCGTTTTTCGCTTTTTTTATTTCAGCAAATAGAGGGGAATTTTTTTTATTCGCGCGAATTTCAAAAGTATCCTTTATTTTGAGTTCCATGGAAGGGATGTCGGTTTTTTTTCCGTTTACCAAGACAAGGGCGTGTGTCACAATTTGACGTGCCTGAGCTCTGGTGTTTGTCAATCCAGCGCGAAAAATAACATTATCGAGTCGCGTTTCGAGCAATCGCAAGAGATCGTCACTGGTTACTCCTTTGATTTTTAGGGCTTTTTGATAATAATTTCGCATGGAGCGCTCGGTAATTCCATACAGAAATCGAATTTTCTGTTTTTCATTCAGCTGTTTTCCGTATTCTGAAATTTTCCCGATTTTTCCTTGGCCGTGTTGGCCCGGCGGATAATTTTTTTTAGCGAAATTGTATTTTTTGGCATCTTTTCCGGTGTTTCTTCCGAATATTTGGACGCCGAGTCGGCGTGCAATGCGCATTTTGGGACCGGTATATCGTGACATAATAACAGAATTATATAATGAGGAGATCCTTCGGCTTCCTGTCGTTCGTGGTATTCGCTTTGCGAATGATTTGTTTCATACGCACTGCGTTTCGCTCCGTGCGTGCGCTCAAGATGACAGTTACACTCTTCTGGCTCTTCTGGAACGGCATCCATTGTGAGGAATCGCCGTCGTGTCTCTGATAGATTCTATTTGAAGTCCTGCCTGATTCAATCCTCGGAGAGCTTGTTCTCTGCCGGTTCCTATTCCTTTTAAGAAGACGTGGGCTTTTTGAAAGCCCATAGCTTTTGCTTTTTCAACGGCTTTTTCCGCGGCGACCTGCGCCGCGTGAGGAGTCGCTTTTCTTGTTCCTTTGAAACCGCATGATCCGGCAGATGTCGAGCAGAGCACTGTTCCTTCAGGATCGGTTATAGTTACAATGGTGTTGTTATAGGAAGCCAGAATGTATGCTCTGCCTTCAGGAACATTCTTTTTTTTCTTTGCGGTTTTTTTCGTTTTTTCGGGGGCTGGTGTTGGCGTTTTCGCTGGTGCTGGTGCCATGATGTGTAATTTATGGGTTACGTTTTCGTTTCTTTTTTCCGTCCGGATCCCATGGTTATTCTCTTTCCGCGTTTCGTGCGGGCATTTGTTTTAGTGCGTTGACCACGGACTGGCAATTTTTTTCGGTGTCGTTGTCCGCGATAGGATCCGATTTCTTGTAGTCTTTTGATGTCAAGAGAAATTTTTCTGCGCAATTCTCCTTCGGTTGGGATTTTTGCAAGGTGTTCGCGCAGGCGAGCCAAGTCGATTTCCGTAAGATCTTTTACTTTCGTGTTTTTTTCAATATTGAGACGATCCAGTATTTGAGTAGAGGATCTGCGTCCTATGCCAGTAATGGCTGTGAGCGCGGCTTCAATGCGTTTTTCTGGATTGAGATTTACTCCTGCTATACGAACCATGGCTAGTTTTTTTACAGTGTCTTATCCTTGTCGCTGTTTATGGCGTTTTGTCGGGCAAATAACGCGGACTACGTTTTTTCGACGAATAATTTTACATTTTTCACATCTTTTTTTTACAGAAGATTGTACTTTCATGATGTTTTATTGTTTATGACGGAAAATAATGCGTCCCCGTTTCAGATCATATGGCGTGAGTTCTACGGTAATCCGGTCGCCGGGAAGTATTTTGATATAGTTTATGCGCATTTTTCCTGAAATGTGAGCAAGAATGATGAGATTGGGATATTTTTCATCGAGAATTTGAACTTTGAATGTGGCGTTTGGAAGCGCTTCGAGCACTGTTCCTTCTACAACGATAACTTCTTTATTCTGCATGCCCTTTTCTCAGGGAAAAACATAAAGCGCTAGGATTCTACATAAGTTTTGTTGTTCTTGCAAGCGAAAATTTTACAAATTTTTCGTCAGTATTTCTGCCCCTCTTTCCGTTACGGCAATCGTGTGCTCTACTTGGCAGGCGAGAGAGCCATCTTTTGTTACGACGGTCCAGTTATCGCTTTTTGTTTCCACGAAGCGTTTTCCCATGGTGATGATGGGTTCAATGGCGAGGGTCATTCCGGGTTTCAAAATCGGACCGGACCCTTTTTTCCCGAAATTTGGAATTTGCGGAGGCTCGTGCAGTTTCTCGCCAATTCCATGTCCTGTGAGATCATGCACGACGGAATATCCTTTTTCATGCACGGTTTTTTCAATGATGGCGCTGATATCGCCGAGAGGAATTCCCGGACGAGCTATTTTTATTGCTGAAGCTAAAGCTTTTTCGGCTGTTTTCATGAAAGAGATTATTTCGACATTGCAGATTCCGATGGGGACGGTAATTGCAGAATCTGTGTGCCAACCTTGATAATATACCCCACAATCGATGGTAAGCAGATCTCCTTCGCAAAGGATTCTGTCTCCGGGGATGCCATGAACGACCTCGTCATTGACTGAAGCACAGATACTTGCAGGAAATCCTCTATATCCTTTAAATGAGGGCTCGGCTTTGTAGAGTGTAAAAAGTTCGTCCGCTTTTTTGTTGAGATAGCCCGTGGTGATTCCCGCTTTCGCTTCTTTTCCGAGTGTGGAGAGAATATTTGCTAAAATGCGTCCCCCTTTCTGCATGATGGCGATTTGTGCGGAGGTTTTGAGAGGGATGAACATGGCGTTGAAAGTTTGTAATGTTTACAAAGTTTATAACGTTCCTACGAAGCAATTTTGTAACGCGCGCATTAAGATTGCTTCGGTCGCTTGAGGCGACCTCGCAATGACAGAAGAAGTTCTTCTGTTACATTTTTGATACTCTGTTCGCCGTTAATGACGAGGAGCTTTCCTGCCGCTCGATAGGCCTCAATCACCGGAACCGTTTCATTGTTATAAGCCTCGATTCTTGTTTGAATTCCTGAAGGGGTGTCATCGGAGCGAGTCACAAGTTTCCCTCCGCATTTTTCGCAGGTATCTTTTTCATAAAAGATGGGGTAGACGGCTTTGCATTGTTCGCAGATTCTCCGGGAGGAAAGACGCCTCCGTCCTTCTTTTTCGGAAATTTCAATAAGAATACCCAGCGACGTTCTTCCCAGACGTGATAGAAGAGCGTTTAATGAGTCGGATTGTTCTTTTTTTCTGGGAATTCCGTCAAAAAGGATATTTTTTTCTTGCGGTATTGATTTGATACAATCTTCGACTATTTCCATCACTACTTCATTTGGCACGAGATGTCCCGATTCAATGATGTTTTTTACTCTTTTACCAAGATCCGAGCTTTGTTTTGCAAGATTTCGCAGAGCCGCTCCGGTTTCAAAAATCGTCATATCATAAACCTCCGCAAGGATTTTTCCTTGAGTTCCTTTTCCAGAGCCCTGCATGCCGAAGAGAATGAAGTCCATGGTGAGAAGGGATTTGCTTCGCAAATGGTTTGTTTGTGATACGCACTTCGCTTCGCTCCGTGCGTCTTAATACAGTTTTTCGTAATCGTGCATCACCATCTGCGCATTGATTTGTCGAATGAGATCAAGCACGACTCCCACAATAATAATCATTCCGGCTCCGGAGATGAGAAGCGGAACAGAGCCGGCTGTCGTTCCGGACAGCGAAAAATTTAAGAGGAGGGGGAAAATCGCGATGAGTGCGAGAAAGATGCCTCCAAAAAGATTCAAATGTTGAGAGACGGTTCCGAGATATTCAGCGGTCTGGCGGCCTGGACGAATTCCGGGAATAAAGCCGCCTCTTTTTTGAATAGTTTCCGCGATATTTACGGGATTAAAGGTAATGCTGACGTAAAAATACGTGAAAGCAATGATGAGCAGAAAATAGAGAATGAGGTATGGAGCGCGATCTTGTTGCAGAAAATTCACAATAGCCTGAGCGCTTGATACGACCCATGGCGTGGTGGAATTTACTGCGAACAATCGTGCCATTACCACAGGAAAACTAATAACTGAAACGGCAAAAATGATGGGAATCATACCTGCCTGGTTTATACGAATGGGAATCATGGCCTGTTGGCCGCGTCCTTTCATGCCGTGCGATGCATAGGTAATTGGCACTTTTCTGACGCTTTCCGTAATGAGAACAATAAAGATAGTGAGAAGAATGGTGGTGATGATGACGACGATGAAAGGGAGGAGTTTCTGTGTTTGGCGTTCGGTGAGCGCGAGAGTTTGACCCAAGATTGTTGGGATGTTTGCTAAAATTCCCGAGGTGATAATCAGGGATGTGCCGTTGCCTATTCCTTTTTCGGTTATGAGTTCTCCCAGCCATATGAGGAAAACGGTTCCGGCAGTAATCGTCAGCATGATGGGGAGAATAACTTTTGGATCGCGGATATTTTCAATAATGGGAACGCGGCTTTGGGAATTGAGAAGCGCGATCATTCCGTATGATTGGAGAAAGGCGAGGGGAGCGGTGAGGTATCGAGTGTATCTATTGAGAGCGTTTCGTCCTTGAGTTCCTTCTTTGGAAATCGCTTCGAGTTTCGGGCTTACCACGGTCATGAGCTGAATAATGATGGAGGCATTGATGTAGGGAGAAAGTCCCATGAGCACAATTGAAAAATTTTCAGCGCTTCCGCCGGTTAAGAGGCTGAACATTCCTAAAAT
The DNA here is from genome assembly GCA_016235915.1 of Candidatus Peregrinibacteria bacterium. GTDB lineage: Bacteria > Patescibacteriota > Gracilibacteria > UBA1369 > JACRIC01 > JACRIC01. The sequence goes on along the minus strand of JACRIC010000020.1, from coordinate 6,603 downwards.
TTTATTTTGATCCAATACTTCTTTCAGCCCTTGCAGATTGATGCCGGGAATGGAAATATGGGTTGCGACTCGAAAGAGAATCAGAATTCCAATAGTAAAGAGAATTTTTTTTCGAAGGTCTCTGGAATTCCAAATTTGAAGGAGGTATTTGAACATGGGAGATGAGGATGACAGTAATTTATTTTTTGAGTTGTTTTGCGGCTTGTTTTGATATTGGGAGCGCGATTATAATTTTTTTTGTCAATTTTCCTTTTCCAAGAATTTTTATACGCTGATTCCTTTTTTTTATGAGTCCTTTTTCATAGAGAGATTTCTGATCGACCGTTTCTCCTTCCTTGAAATGTTTTTCCAGTGAAAGAAAATTAATCGCTTTGTATTTTTTCGTATTTGGATTCGTAAATCCACCCAATTTCGGCATTTTTCGCATGAGCGGAGTCTGACCTCCTTCGAATGAACCTCCTTTGAGTCCCTTGCTTCCTCCGCTTCTGGCTTTTTGTCCTTTACCACCGCGTCCGGAGAATGTTCCATGACCGGAACCATTTCCGCGGCCTACGGTTTTCCTTTTTTTCTGTTTATTGGGTTTGAGATCGTGGATAAACATACGGATTATGCGTTGATTATTTATTATTTATTAACGGGTTGGTTCTTAATGGGTTGCGGGATGACATCGGTTTTATCCGTCAGTTTCGGCTTTTCTTGCGGCATTTTTTCATTATCCGTCGGTCTTCCCGGGAGTTTTCTTAAACTCATGAGGGCTTTTATGGTTGCTTTTGCGTTATTGATGCGATTGGATGAGCCAAATGCTTTTGAGATGATATTTTTTACCCCAATGAGTTCAAGGATTTTTCTGGCTGATCCTCCGGCAATAAGACCGGTGCCGATACTTGCTGGCCGGAGCATAATTTTTGAACTTTTGTATTTCATGGTTATTTCATGAGGAATGGTCCCCTGGTAAATGGGAATAGTACAGAGATTTTTTTTTGCTTTGGTAATACCTTTTCGTATCGCTCCCACTACTTCATTTGATTTGCCAATGCCGAGTCCGGCTCGGCCTTTTAAGTTCCCAATAACCACTGTTGCTCGGAATCGGAGTCTTCGTCCGCCTTTTACCACGCGAGTAACGCGGTCTATTTGCAATACTTCTTCTTGAAATTCTTTTGCTTCTTCATTTCTTGGGCCTCTTTTTTTGGAGTTGTGCTGAGCCATGACGAGAGGAGGTTAAAATTGTAGTCCACCTTCACGCAGTCCTTCGGCAATCGCTTTTACGCGGCCGTGGTATTTATAGGATGACCGGTCGAAAACCAGTGTGGTAATATTGAGCTCGCGCGCTTTTTTCGCTAATTCTAAACCGACTTTTTTCGCTTTTTCGCTTTTTGTTCCTCCTTTTTTTAGCGTGATATCCGAAGCGGAGGCCACGGTTTTTCCGGTTCTCATATCTACGAGTTGGACGGAGTTATGAGTGAGACTGCGATAGACTACCGCTTTATGTGGTATCTTTTCACAGTTGAGACTTTTTTTGACTCTGAGTCTTCTTTTGAGAGCTGTCTTGTTTTTGGAGGCAGTGGTCATGTTTTTGCGGTGGTTACACTTTTACCTGCTTTTTGTTTCACGACTTCATCCCAGTATCGTATTCCTTTGCCTTTGTAAGGTTCCGGTGGGCGAAATGCGCGAATTTTTGCCGCGACTTGTCCAACGAGTTGTTTATCAATGCCGCGAATAGTGAAAATATTTTTTTTCTCTTTATCAATTTCTATGACAATTCCTTCGGGAAGTTTAAAGTTTACGGGATGTGAAAATCCGAGAGCGAAGACACATTCTTTTCCTTGTACTTGGAGACGAAAGCCCACTCCTCGAATTTCCATTTTTTTCTCAAATCCGGTTGTAACGCCGGTTACCATATTCGCAATCAGCGTTCGAGTCAATCCGTGCAGAGATCGGCTCAGCAAGTCCTTTCCTTTGGCTGTCACACGAATGGATTCCGCGTCCACGGCAATGGTCATTCTTGGATGCGGTTTCATGGAAAGCGTTCCCTTGGTTCCTTTTATGGCGATGGTGCCGTTTTCGTATTTTGCTTCAACCCCGGAGGGAAGCGTTACGGATTTTTTTCCGATGCGTGACATGAGAATGAGTTAAGGTATTTGCTCCGCAAATGTTTTTTTATACGCATTTCGCTTCGCTCCATGCGTTATCAATAAATTTCACAGATCAGTTCTCCGCCCAGCTTTTGTTTTTTCGCTTCTTTTCCAGTCATCAATCCTTTTGATGTTGAAAGAATGGCTATCCCGAGGTTGTTTAAAACTCTCGGAATTTCTTTGTTTCCAATATAGACTCTTCTGCCCGGTTTGCTGATTCTTTTGACATGGAGGGCGGGAATTTCAGCATTGAGTGTGATATGAAGTTCTTTTTCGTATCCTTCCCCGATTACGGCGACTTTTGATATCCATTTTCCGTGTTCGAGCAGTTCTGCAATGGCATGTTTTTGTTTTGAATATGGCGCAGTAACCATTTCGTGTTTGGATTGCCCCGCGTTTTTTATTCGATTGAGAAGGTCTGCGATGGGATCGGTATGCATATCGTAAGGGTGTTTACCAGGATGATTTTGTAATTCCGACGATTTCGCCTTGATCTGCGAGTTGTCTGAAACAAATTCTGCACAGGGCGAATTTTCGTAAATATCCGCGAGTTCTTCCGCAGAGTTTACAACGATTGTAAATTTGCGTTGGAAATTTTGGCTTTTTTCCTGCGCTTAAGGCCTGAAAATAGGCTGTTTTTTTCCGTTCACATTTTACTTTGAGGGATTTTTTTGCCATTACGTTTTTTTAGCGATTTTTCCCGATGATACCCTTTTAAAGGGAAATCCGAGGTTTTTCAAGAGCGCATAGCCTTCCTCATCGTTTTTTGCCGATGTGACAATCGTAATTTCCACTCCGTGATTTTTTACGATATCTTCGGGGCGAATTTCAGGAAAAACAGTAAATTCAGATATTCCCAGAGAATAATTTCCTTTTTTATCAAAACTTTTTGGAGGAATTCCACGGAAATCTCGCGTGCGCGGCAGGACGCTATTGACCAGTTTATTTACGAAATCGTACATGCGCTTTTTTCGCAGTGTGACGGTGATTCCCACAGGAAGGCCGATTCGGATTTTAAAATTTGAAATCGCTTTTTTTGCATGAGTCACGATGGGTTTTTGTCCGCTCATTTCGGTGATATTTTTTACGACTTCGGAATAATCTTTTCCTCCTGCAAGGTACGTGCCAATTCCGACATTGATTTTCACTTTTGTGATACGTGGCACCGCCATAATATTTTTAATATTGAGCTCCTTCATGAGGCGCGGGATGATTTCTTTTTTGAAATGTTCTTGAAATTGGTTTGACATGTTTACCTTTAAGATTTTCGGGTTGTTTTGGTTGTAACTTCTGTGCGATCGAGTGATTGGTCGCATTTTTTGCAAACGCGTTGTTTTTTGGCGTTGTCGAGGAGTTTATAGCCTACTCTGACCGCCTTGGAACAGTTTGGACAGATGATTTTTACGTTTGATACGGCCATCGGCGCTTCGTAATGAATGATTTCTCCAGCTTTTTGTGGTGTTTTTTTGATGTGTCGAGTTCGAATGTTGAGTTTTTCTACTACAATTTTTCCATTTTTTTTCAGTATTTTGAGGACTTTTCCGGTTTTCCCTTTTTCTTTTCCGGCGACGATGAGCACATTGTCTGATATTTTAATTTTCATAGAGGTTATTTAGAGTACTTCCGGCGCGAGAGAAATAATTTTTTGAAATCCTTTTTCTCGCAGTTCTCGGGCTACTGGTCCGAAAATGCGCGTTCCTTTTGGGAGATTATCTTTTGCTACAATTACGGCGGCATTATCATCAAACCGGATGTATGTTCCGTCTTTTCGGCGTGTTTCTTTTCTTGTTCGCACAATGACCGCGCGTTCAACGGTTTTTTTCTTTACGGTGCCATTCGGGATCGCTTCTTTGACGCTTACAATGATCACATCTCCAATAAAAGCATAGCGTCGGCGTGATCCGCCGAGTACTTTGATACACATCACCTCGCGGGCTCCGGTATTGTCGGCTACTTTTAAACGGGTTTGTTGTTGAATCATATTAGGTATTTGCTTCGCAAATGTTTTTTATAGGCGCACTTCGCGGAGCTTCGTGCGTAATATTAAGAAAGTTCTTTTTTCACCGGCGGCACTACTGTCCACCGTTTGAGTTTTGAGAGGGGGCGTGTTTCGTATATCGTGACCGTATCACCCGTTTTGTAGCGATTTTCAGGATCATGGGCGTGATATTTTTTGGTAACGCGATATTTTTTCTTGTATTTGGGATGCATTTTGTAACTTATCACCACCACCGTAATAGTTTTATCATTGATATGGCTGGTAATGGTTCCTGTTTTTTGTCGCATATCGTGGGGATAAGAGGAAGGTAAGGTATTTGCTTTGCAAATGGTTGGTTTGATACGCACTCCGCTTTGCTCCGTGCGTGTCGAGATGGTAGATTAGGTGTTTTTCCCTTTTTCCGCAAGTCGTTTTTCGTGAATCACCATTTGAATGTGCGCAATATGTTTTTTTGCTCTTCTTAAGAGATGGATTTCCTTTTTTTGCTTGGTTTTTACGCCGATTTTATATTTCAAAAGTTCTTTTCTCCCTTTTAACAGTTCTTTTGAGAGTTCGGTGACTGACATATTTTTGAGTTCGGAGAGTTCCATACTTTAATAATTACTTATTGATTTGCATTTTATTGGCAATTTGTGCGAAGCCAGTCGCAAGGCTTCTTTTGATAATTCTTCACTCATGCCGTCCATTTCAAAGATAATGGTGCCTGCCTTGATATCTGCTACGTATTTTTCAATATTTCCTTTTCCTGAACCCATTGGCACTTCTGCGGCTTTTTGCGTTACGGGTTTGTGAGGAAAAACTCGAATCCAAATTTTTCCGCCGCGTTTTATGAAATGGGTCATGGCTTTTCGGGCGGCTTCGATTTGCCGCGCGCTGATTTCTCCAGTTTCAATGGCTTTGAGTCCCACGGATCCGAATGTCAGGCGCGTTCCGTTTTTTGCGGTTCCTGTGACGCGTCCGCGGAAACGGTGCGATTTTCGATATTTTAATTTTTTTGGTTCGAGCATGAGAGAGGTTTACATTGGTAAAAATTCATGTGCTTTTTCGTTTTTTTCGACTTTTTTCTCTGTTATTTCCAGTTTTCCTTCTTTTTTCTTTTTAAATACTTCTCCTCGATAGATCCAAACTTTGACGCCAATGACTCCATAGGTTGTTCTCGCAGGAACACAAGCATAATCGATATCAGCGCGGAACGTATGAAGCGGAATTTTCCCTTCGAGAAATTGTTCGTCGCGCGAAATTTCTACTCCATTAAGACGTCCAGATACGAGAATTTTTGCTCCTTTTGCTCCTGATTCCATAGATTTTGACAACGCCATTTTCGAAGCGCGACGGTAAGAAATACGTTTTTCAATTTGCTTGGTGATATTTTCTGCCACCAGCAATGCGTCCAGATCAGGTTTTTTGATTTCTTTGATATTGATCGTGAAATTCGTATGAAAAATTTTGTTCATTTTTTCTTTGAGTTCCGAAATGTTTTCGCCTTGTCGTCCGATAATAATTCCGGGTCTTGCAGTCCAAATATTAAGTGTCACATTTCCTGGCGCCCGATAGATTTCAATTTTCGATACGCCGGCATCGGGGAGTTCTTTTCTGATGGTTTTTTTCACCTCAAGATCTTGATGAAAAAGTTTGGTGTATTCTTTCTTTTTTGCGAACCATCGCGAAGACCATGTTTCAATAATGCCGATGCGCTGAATTTTTGGATGAACTTTTTGTCCCATGAAGTGAGATGATTAGGAATATTTTCAAAGTTTTTTCGGTTCTTTTTCCGCTTTGACATTCAGTTTTACCACGATGTGTGATGTTCTTTTGAGAATAGGATGGGTTCTTCCACGTGATACGGGCATGCTTCGTTTATATGTTGGTCCTTCGGTGACATAGATTTCCGAGATGACGAGATCATCTATATTTTGTTTAAAGTTATGCGTGGCGTTTGAGGCCGCGGAATGAATGACTTTGTAAAAAATTTTTGCGGCTTTTTTCGGTGTAAATTTGAGGCGATCGAGCGCAGATTTCACGGACGTGTTTTTGACAAGTCCGGCGATGATTTCGGCCTTTTTTGGAGCGATGCGAACTTGTCGTATGATGGCTTTCATTCTTGAGAGAGGTTTAGGATTTTTTTGGAGTTTCTGCGGGTTTAGCGGGCGCAGATGAGGCGGGAGCAATGGATCCGGAAGCTCCTCCAGATGGTGCCGCTCCTTCTTGTTCTTTCGCTATTTTTCCGCCATGAGCTACGAATTTTCGAGTCAATGAGAATTCTCCGAGTTTATGACCAACCATATTTTCCGTGACGTAGACAGGAATATGTTGTTTTCCGTTATGCACCGCGAGGGTGTGTCCCACAAATTCTGGCGCAATATCGCAGTCTCGTGCCCATGTTTTGATAATCTTTTTCTGTCCCGCTTCATTGAGCGCCGTGATTTTTTTCATGAGTTTCGGATCGATGTAAGGACCTTTTTTTGAACTTCT
>JACRIC010000017.1 GCA_016235915.1 Candidatus Peregrinibacteria bacterium | reverse complement strand
TAAATGGGCGTGCGCTTTGAAAGTTCAGTCAATGCTTTTTCTAAAATCCTTATAGTGCCATCCGTCGCAGATCCACCTGCCTGTTCCATGAGAAGCGCCATGGGAGCGCACTCAAAAAGCAGTCGAAGTTTCCCATCAGGAGCATCAGGATACCCGGGATAGGTAAAAATTCCTTTTCCTTTGATAAGAATTTGATTGATATCAGGCACCATGCCACCGGAATAGCGCAGAGTATACTGCTCTCGCATCCAATATTCCATGAGCTGAACATAATCCTCACGATATTTCGTGGCGCGAAGATTCCCCGGAGCAAACATTTTTCCTGATTCTGCCACGGAAATCGCATCATTGGTCAAAATCCATTCACCATTCTGCTTGAGCGTAAATTCCTTCACGCCATTTTTCACCGTCAGCATCATGGTCGTTCTCGGCCCATACACGACAAAAAGAGATGCCAACTGTTCATCTCCTTTCGCTCCAATAAAAGTAGAACGCTGATAAATCCCAAAAATGCTCCCCACCGACAGATTCACATTTACCAAAGAAGAACCGTCCAGAGGATCATACGCCACGGCAAAAGGACCCGACCCGATTTTCACCTCATGATCTAATTCCTCCGAAGCGATCAGCCCAACTTCCGGAGTTTTCCGAAGCTCTTCCTGCACAATCCGATCGGAAAGAACATCAAGAGCCAGCTGTTCCTCGCCATAAACATTCGTCGTGCCCGCCTTGCCAATATCAGCCGTCAAAATAGCTTGCCCTATGCGCTCCGAAGCCCGCGAAACGCTCAAAAAAACATTGTGCAATTCACCAGAAACACCCGAATCAACCAGATATTGAAAAAGAGAAGAACCTGTCATAAAAAAATCAATGACATGCCGCCATCGCCGCCTTTTTTTCATAAAACTTCGCCTGACCAACGCTTAAAAACGCCTCTCTCATCATCATGCGGACATGATCTTCCATAGCTTTTCTGGCTTTTGAAAGAATTTCCGCCGGCAACGCATCAATTTTCTCCTCAAAAAGATACAACACTTTCCTTCGCGCCGTATTGAGCTCTTTCGCTTTGGCATCCATGTGACCCAAAAATTCTGCCGGCAAATTTTCAAATAAAACATCGCTCACACTCGTCGCGTAATTAAATTTCGCGGCTCCGCACTCAATCGCTCTCCGAAAAACTTCGGGTTTCAAGCCACTGCCACCATGAAGAACCACGGGTATCCCAGCCGCAGAGGCAACTTCGCGAATCCGATCAAAACCAATTTTTGGCTCTTTCAAATACTGACCATGCCCATTTCCTACAAAAATCGCAATCGCATCCGCCCCTCCCTCTTTCGCCAGCCGAGCCGCATCCTCCGCTTTTGTATAATAAGATTCAATATTCGCATCAATATTGGGATCAACCAAGGCAGAAGTCGCGCCAATCTCCCCTTCTTCCAATTCCACGGACACTCCAAACGAATGTGCCTTTTTCACCACCTCGCGCGATTTCGCGATATTTTCGGCCAGCGGCAATTTCGATAAATCCGCCTCCACCGAAGAAAAACCCGCCGTAATCGCCCGATCGATCAAAGTCAAATCTTTTTGAACATGATCCATATGAAGACACACCGGAACATGGTAGCCGTATCGCTCAATCATGGCGTTGACCTCAGCATGCACCATGTCCGCCAATCGTTCCGGCGGCATATTGCAATATTTTTGCTCGCTTTCCGCAATTTCCAAAATGATCGGCGACTTTTCCTCCCATGCCGCGGTCAAAACTGCGATCACAATATGTCGCGATCGACAATTGATGGCCGGAACACCGAAATGATTTTGTAAAGCTGGCGCCAAAAGTTCCCGAAGATTGTAAAAAAAAGAACCATCGGAAAAAACACGAACATGAGGATTGTGCGCTGGAGAAAAATCCGCGCAAGGCGATATGTCTGTCATAGGACAAAAATAAAAGAATAGATTGATTCCAAGATAACGCGCCGATATGCTTTGTCAAGGACACGCTGAAGGCACTGTAAACCCTGGTGGTGGGATTTATTTGTAGTTCCTGAAGCGGAAGAGTATCTTTAGCAAATTGT
>JACRIC010000016.1 GCA_016235915.1 Candidatus Peregrinibacteria bacterium | reverse complement strand
GGAGCGAAGCGGAGTGCGTCCCCTCTTTTAAAAAGAAGAAAAGAGACACTCGCTACCGCGCGCGTCTGTCGGAATGAGTGAGTGGAGGTCAATGCGGAGGCAGGACGAAAGGGAAACGCCCTGCCCGCTTTTATCCTTGTGAGCACTTACAAAAACAAAACTTGCAAAATTATAAAAATATGCTACAATGAATAGATTTTTTAGAAAAATATGGGAAAAATTCAATTCATTTCAAAAAAAATAGACTTCTTATTTGAAGAAGATGAAAGATATGATGGATTTGAGGATTAAAAACGTGATCAACGGTCAGAATACGCTTCGAAATTACGCCATCGGCTATACCGCCGCGGATTTTGTTGATAACGGAAATAACCAGCAGACGCGATCATGGCGGCATTGTCGGTGCAGAAGGAGAGAGTTTGCGGGGTGCGGAAAGTGATATTTTTGTGAAAAGTGAGTCTGCCGAATAGAGGATGTTGCCGAGTTTCAACCGCGCGTCGGATTTTTTCACGAAGGTCGGTATTGGCGGAAACACCGCCTGCAAGATGAATTTCACGGGCAGAGTAACGCTCGGCCGCAAGGAGAAGTTTCGTGGCAAGGACATCGTTCACGGCTTCTTGAAAGGAGGCGGCAAGATCCGCTTGGAGCCGAACACCGTCAACATCACTCGATGGGCGATTGCGAGGTAAACTCTCAACAAGACGGAGGAGCGCAGATTTTAAACCGGAAAAACTGAAAGAAAAGTTTTGCCATTTTCGAGGATTTTTTCCTTTTTCGAGCCATGCGCGGGGAAGGGGATATCGATGAGGATTTCCGCCGACCGCGGCTTGAGAAATAGCCGGTCCGCCCGGATAGCCGAGTCCCATGATGCGGGCGGCTTTGTCGTAAGCCTCGCCTGCGGCATCATCCAAAGTTTGTCCGAGAATGGTGAGGCGAGGCATGCCGTTTCTCCGCCGAGGAGCCCGAAGCAGTACCAGCTCATTATGTCCGCCTGATGCGGTGAGGCTCACAATCGGAAAACGCGGTGTCATCGAAGCAAATTTTTCAGAAGTGCCAGAAGGATTCAAGAGCCAAGGACTCATGAGATGCCCTTTAATATGGTCAACGGGAATAAACGGTTTGCGCCAAATAAGAGCCAGTGTTTTTGCGGTGGTAAGGCCGGTGAGAAGGCACCCGATAAGACCAGGTCCTGCAGTAGCGGCGATGGCGGAGAGCTCTTTTGGCGCTACGCCGGCTTCTGTCAAAGCGCGTTTGATGACCGGAATAATGGAAGAAGTATGCTCGCGCGCCGCGACTTCCGGAACCACTCCTCCAGTTTTTTGATGAAGCGGAATTTGCGAAAAAATGACATTAGAAAGAACGCGCCGCCCGTTTTCCACCACAGCGACTGCGGTTTCATCGCACGAAGTTTCTATACCGAGGATAAGCATAGCCCTTTATTTTTTCCTTCCCCATGTTCAACAAGACTTTCTCTATAAACTTTGATAGCATCAGTTGCCATTTTTTTTGCTTCTTCTAAAGTTTTTCCATAGGTGATGCAACCGGAAAGAGCAGGAACCTTTACAGTATATCCTCCTTCAGGTTCTTGAACAAAGACGATATTATAATTCAGCAAACGACAATGTTTCATAGCATTTCCACTCTACCATAGTTTTTATGGATTTGCTAAACTCAAGCTGGTTTTAGGAATTTATAACTTCTTGCGGGGTGTCTTTGAGCGTCCACGAAAAGATATCACCGCAAGAAGTTTAAGAAAAAACTCCATGCAAAAAACTTCCATCAAACTCGTCAAAATTCTCCAAGATAACGGTTATGAGGCTTACTGGGCTGGTGGCTGTGTTCGCGACATGCTCATTGGAAAGGATCCAAAAGACTACGACATCGTCACTGACGCTCTGCCCGAGGAAATTGAAAAACTCATGTCTCATACCATTCCCGTTGGAAAACAGTTTGGCGTTATTATCGCGGTTCACGACGGCCATCATTTTGAAGTGGCTACTTTTCGATCCGATAGCGGCACGGACGGTCGCCGCCCGACGGCGGTGCTTTTTACGAATGCGGAGGAGGATGCCAAGCGCCGCGATTTTACCATCAACGGCATTTTTTATGATCCCATTGCCAAAAAAATCTATGATTACGTTGGCGGTGAAAAAGATCTGAAAGCGCGGCTCATCCGCTTTATCGGCATTCCTCATGAGCGCATTTTAGAGGATCATCTGAGAATCCTTCGCGCCATCAGATTTAAAAATAATCTCAATTTTCAGTATCATCCCGACACCTACAAAGCCGTCAAAGATCACGCCAATCTTTCAGGAAAAGTCTCCGGCGAGCGCATCCGCGAAGAATTCAATAAAATTCTCGAAGGTCAAAATCCGAAAATGGCATTTGAAGATTTGCAGGAAACGGGTGTTCTCCGAGAAATTCTCCCCGAACTTGAGGCCATGAAGGGCGTGCCTCAGCCATACTCATATCATCACGAAGGGGATGTCTGGACTCACAGTCTGGATTCGCTCATAGCTCTTCCCTCCGATGCCTCGCAGGCCTTGCGCTGGGCGACTTTTTTCCATGATATCGGGAAACCGGCTACTTTTTCCTTGCAAGAGCGCATTCATTTTGACGGCCATGACAAAAAAGGCGCGGAAATAGCGAAAAAGATCCTTCGCCGCCTGAAATTTTCCACTCGTGAGGCGAAGCGCATCGTTTGGCTGATCGAGCATCACATGATTATGGGAGCGCTGAAGGACATGTCGATCGCCCGTCAGCGCCATTGGTTCATCGAGCCGTATTTTCATGAACTGCTTGCCCTGATGAAAGCGGATATTGCTGGAACGGTTCCGAGCGACTATACCTTATATAATGAAGTGAAAACGCTTTACGAAGATGGCATCAAGCGCATACCCAAGGAACCAAAACCTCTTTTGACCGGAAACGACGTGATGAAAATTTTGAAAATAAAAGAAGGCGCGGAAATCGGTAAAATCTTGAAAGAACTTCGTGAAAAACAGCTCGCCGAGGAAATAACGACGCGGAAAGAAGCCATGATCTGGCTTCGTGCCGGAATCACTGAGCAATAACAGTTTTGATACCAGCTTCGTGAAGAAGGTGAATAACACTTTTAAGACGAACATCACTCAAATCGTCTCCCCGATGGACGGAGATTTTTTTGATTGTATTTTTTGTTAAAATGCGGAGTGCATGAGCGTCGCTATAAGGGAAGGTTAAAAGAAATGGTGATGCGTCAGTAACTTCATCAAATACCATAACATCGGCCAGTACGGTAATTTTACTCAAGTTCAGTTTTGGATTCGCAAATCGCAAAGCAGATTGAACAGAAGGATTCGTGTCATGGAGGAGTGAAACTTGTTCTCCATATTTTTCGAAAATAGGTCGTATGAATTCATCGGCCCATGACGGGGTTAAAACGGATACTCCTTGAAAGTCGATGGTAATTTTTTCGTTTTCTCCGAGTGAATGGAGTGTTGGCAAAAAAGCTGACAAAGCTTCTCTTCCAGCTTCTCTTGAGGTTAAAATAGTGCCAAATTTTTTGAGTTCAATAAGCATGGCATAATTCGATTAGAAGTTGAACACCGCAAAACAACCATGAAAAATTTCGCATTCAGTAATATTCAGCGCAGAATCTTCTTTTTTCAGATTCAATTCCGCATTGCCGGTGCGAAAAGTGAGTCTGACGTCGCTGGTCACAATATTTTGCGCGACGGATTTTAAGCCATTGCCTCTTCGTTCAGGAAATCTTCCAGATATAATTTCGGTAAAAGCAACTTTGAGAGCTTCCGCATGAGAGGAGAGTCCCGGTCGGACAAATTGTAAAGTTTTCAATATTCCTCGTCCGCGATCAGCCAATACGATGACTCTTTTATTCAAATCGTACGCGAAAAAAATTCCTAAAATATCCGGCCAATTGCCGAGATTATGAGCATAGGAATTATCGCCAATTTCACCGACCATGGAAGTTAAAAGAGAATGGTGTATGCCAAGGTCGGCAACCGTTTGCAAATCATTTTCTAATCTCGTCAGTCGCGCGATAAAAACATCACTTGTTGGGCAATAAAAATCTTGTACCGGCTCGGATGGCAGAGGCTCTAACGCCCATTTCCATCCTATTGCGGGCAAATCATGTAAAAAGATTTTGATGTCTTGTGGTTTGTAAAATCTTTTTCCGCGAGGAGCGACTCGAAAGGATTTTAAAATTCCGGTATTATCCCAGCGTCTCAGTGTTTGGAGAGAAACGCCCAAGAATTTTGCCGTGGCGCCGATTGAGAGAAGGGTATCATTTTTCATATAATCTATACAAATCTATACAAATTATAGCAAAACCTATACAGAAAGCAAGGAAATTTTAAAACTTGACTAAAAATAAAAAACATGTACGATGAAAACCTAATTTTTAAAAAATTATTTTATGGGAATGGAATCAGGAAATTATGAACCCTTACGGACAAGACCGTTGGCGCACTATAGAGGAATGGTCGAGAGATGGATGCAGAGCGTTGTACTTGCTACCACATTATTATCGGGCGGTTGTGGGAATGGAGCAAAAACTCCAGAAGAAACGTGTTTCGAAAGGATACAGATAGAAGGGTTTGTAGATGACTCCATTCAGGGTTCATTGCATGATGCAGAAGTAGCCGAGTATTGTCAGGAAATGCTTGCTACAGCGGGAAATAGATTTATGTCAGGTTGTCTCACAGCGGCGACAGGAAAAAAACAACAGTGCGAGATTATATGGAGTATGGACGATAATGGTGCAATAAAAAACAAAAAGGCTTTCCAATGCGAGCAAATACCTAAGAATGGTTCCCAGCAATAAACACCCCCACCATCTCAATATGCGGCGTTTGCGGAAACATATCCACGGGCTGAACCGCTGACAGTCGATAGTTTTTGTGCGTAAAAAGTCGCGCGTCCCGAGAAAAAGTAGCAGGATTGCAAGAAACATACACAATTCGTTCTGCTCCAAGCGCCAAAATTCGTTCCAGCGCACGAGGTGAAAGTCCAGCCCGCGGCGGATCGATGATGATAACCTGAGGTCGAGGTATACCGCCGGTCGCAACACTGTCCGACGCAACACCGCCACTCGAAACACTCTTCAGCCACTGCTCCACCGGCGCAGAGACAAATTCAATATTGGAAATTCCATTCGCTGTAGCATTTTTCCGAGCGCTGGAAACTCCGCTCTCATTCACTTCGATGCCCATCACTTTTTGAACGTGCGGCGCGAAAAAAAGCCCGATGGTTCCCGTGCCGCAAAAAAGGTCATAGACCATCTCGGTGCCTGAAAGTCCCGCGAGGTCGAGCGCCGCGGTATACAGCTTTTGCGCTTGCCGCGTATTCGGTTGAAAAAAACTCTGCGGAAAAATTTCAAAAGAAAGCGTTTTATCGGCAACGGTAAGCGTTTCATGAATGGAAGGCGAACCATACAGCAGTTCTTCCTTGAGAACATGCCGCGAACCTTTTTTGACAAGAAATCGGGTGAGATACAAAGAAGCAAGCCGCGATTTTGGCAAAGATTCGGCTAAAAACGCATCCGATAATTTTTTATCAAAAATTTTCGCACATTCAGCAACCATGCAATCCCGAAAATCATTCATTTTGGGAAATTCCTCATGAGAAATGACGAGATTGATCATAATCTCACCGGTATTTTTCCCTTCGCGAATAATCAAAGACCGCAAAAGCCCGCGATTTTCTTTGACAATATACGGAGAAAGTCCATTTCTGAGACAAAAATCCCGCGCCACTTTCACCAGAACAGAATTCCACGGATTTCCCAGAAAACATTCCTCCAGATCAAAAATATCGTACCATCGACCGGCGAGATGCAGTCCAAGAACCGTTTTCCCTTCCGAATCGCGCCCGAAACTGAACTCCATTTTATTACGGTAAAACCAAGGCGTCTCGCATCCCATAATCGGCTGTTTTTCAAAATCCGAGAGTCCAGAAATATGCTCGACCGTTGAAAAAACCTGTTTTTCCTTGTGAGCAATCTGCACATCATACGTCAGCATCTGCCACGCGCATCCACCGCACTCTGAAAAATGCCGACATCTCGGATCAATTCGATCAGGAGACGGCGAAATCACTTTGATCACTTCCGCCTCAATAAATCGATTTTTGGCCGTGGTCACGCGAACCTCGACCGTATCTCCGGGAACAGCAGTATTGATAAAAACCGTTCGTCCTTCGAAACGCGAAATTCCACGCCCGCCGAAAGCAAGATCGGTGATTTCGAGCGTAAGAATATCGTTCTTTTTTGGATTGGGAGTATGGTTCATGATGGCAGTCTACAGGAAAAAGGGCTTATCTCATATTTTTTGCTGTAAAAAAGCCGAAATTCATGATATAATGGAAAGAATCTGAGCGCCATTATTCATCAGCCAATGCGCATTAAATTTCTCGGAGCCGCACGCGAAGTCACGGGTTCCAAGCACCTCTTGCAAGTCAACGGAAAAAAAATCTTTCTCGACTACGGGATGTTGCAGGGGCAACGTTCCGAAACATACGCCAAAAACCTTGCTACGCTCGTTGACCCGCGGGAGATCGACGCGGTCATTCTTTCTCACGCTCACATTGATCACAGTGGCAATCTTCCCATTCTCATAAAAAAAGGCTATCAAGGGCCGATTTACTCCACATTCGCCACCAAAGATCTCTGTTCCTACATGCTTCGCGACTGCGCTTACATTCAAGAAAAAGAAATTGAATATCTCAATCAAAAACTGCAAAACAAAGGGCAAAAAGACCTTCTCGCGGCGCTCTACACACTTCCTGACGCTGAAAACACGTTGAAATATTTTCAGAGGAAAGTATATGACAGTGAATTTCCGGTAGCGTCGGGAGTAACCGCGATTTTCAGAGATGCGGGACACATTCTGGGTTCTGCCAGCGTTACTCTCAATATAGAGGATCAAGAAACAGGGAAAAAATACGTTCTGGTGTACACCGGCGATCTAGGTCGAAAAAGGCTTCCGATTCTTCGCGATCCGGTGCTGATACAACAAGCGGACATTCTCATAACGGAAAGCACGTATGGAAATCGTCTGCACGAAACCATAGAAGACGTTGACGAAAAAGTGGCCGCCATCGTGAACCGCACCGCTGGCCGAGGGGGGAAAATTATTATACCAGCTTTCGCGCTGGGCAGAACGCAGGAAGTGGTCTACACCATTCACAAACTCATGAATAAAAAGGCTATTCCCGACCTGCCGATTTTTGTTGACAGCCCGCTCGCCTGCGATGTCACCGAGGTTTTCAGAAATCATCCGGAATGTTTCGACCGCGACACGTACCTGAATTTTCTCGATAAACATGAAGACCCTTTCGGTTTTCATCGTCTTCGTTACACGCACTCGGAAACAGAAGATTCATCCAGCATTCCCAAAGAAACGGTTGAGTTGATCTCATCGAGGACGATAAGATCAATCCCTTGCGCCAGGGCT
>JACRIC010000018.1 GCA_016235915.1 Candidatus Peregrinibacteria bacterium | reverse complement strand
GTAATCACTCGTCTTTTCGCACCAGAGATCGTTTCTTTTCTCACCTACGCCTCGCTGGAATAAAAATAAAAAACGGCAGAAGGCCAGCTCACCGCACAAAAACTCCAACAATTTCGTACTCTACTATGAAAATCGGCATCGTCGGCCTCCCAAACGTCGGAAAATCCACCATATTCAACGCCCTCACTCGATCAAAAAAGGCCGCCACCGCCGCCTACGCTTTCTGCACCATTGATCCGAATGTCGGTGTGGTGACCGTTCCCGACAAACGCCTCAAAACGCTGACGGACATCGTGCATCCGGAAAAAGTCGTTCCCGCGGTCGTGGAATTTGTGGACATCGCCGGCATCGTGAAAGGCGCGAGCGAAGGCGAAGGACTGGGAAATCAATTTCTTTCTCACATTCGCGAATGTGACGCCATCGCCGAGGTAATCAGGTTTTTTGAGGATGAAAATGTTTCGCATGTTGGAGATGGTGTCAATCCCATGAAAGACCTCGAAACTATTCAGACCGAACTCATCTTGGCCGATCTTCAAACCATTCAAAAACGCCTTTTGAAAGCGAAAAGCGACGCAAAATCCGGTGATAAAACAAAAGTCGCCTATGCGGAAATTTTAGAAAAAGTTTTCCAAACGCTCGATTCGGGAAAACTCGCCCATGGCTCGTCACTCGAAGAAGAGGAATTCGAAGAACTCCACGATCTCCATCTTCTCACCATGAAGCCATTTCTCTACATTGCCAATGTCGGTGAAACGCAGCTCTCAAATTTCAATGAAAAAACGCTCCATGAAAAAACTGGCATATCAGAAAATTACGACATCATTCCCATCTGCGCGAAACTTGAGGAAGAAACCGCTGGACTTTCTGAAGAAGATGCGACTGAACTCCTCAAAGAATACGGTCTCGCAGAAACAGGATTGAACCACCTCATCCGCACCGCCTACGCGACGCTGGGATTGGAGACCTATTTTACCGCCGGCCCGCAAGAAGTGCGCGCTTGGACAATTCCAAAAGGGACAAAAGCGGCGCAGGCCGCCGGAAAAATCCATACCGATTTTGAAAAAGGCTTCATCAAAACGGAAGTAACGGGTTTTGACGAGTACGTGCAGTGCGGAGGAGAGCAGACAGCAAAGGAAAAAGGACTCGTCCGTCAAGAAGGCAGGGATTATCTCGTGAAGGACGGTGATGTCATGTACTTTCGATATAATGTGTGACAGGATTGTCTACGGATTTTCGTTGCTTTTCATCCCATTTTTTACTCTTTTTCCGGAAGAAAAAATATTTCACAATAAGATAAGCGTGGATGAGAACGACGATCATGAGAGCGATAAACCAGTTGAGACTGAGACGATAGTATTCAATTTCAAAAAAAATCGTAAGAAAAACGAGGAAATTGAGGCTAAAAGAAGTGATCCAAAATGGGTAGGTGTTTTTGAGTTCGGGAAAAGTTCTTTCTGTGGCGTGGTACAGAAAAAAGAGAGGAACAAATAGGATGCCAAGCCCGAAATACAGAGCAAGATTTGAAGCCAAGGAATTGTTAGAAAGATAATGGATGAAAAAAGGATGCATGGCCCAGAACATAAAAACAGCGGCGCTTAAAAAAACAAACCATCCCCATCGTCGAGAAGGGATTCTTTTGACTTGAAAGACGCCCTCAATTTCTTCAAGGGCTTCAAAGACCCTCGAAAGTTCGTCAAAATCGATCACCTCGATATCCACAATCGTGACGGCGAGAGAGTTGTGCCAGTCGGTAGAACTTTTTATTTTAATAATGTTGACATTGAGTGATGAAACCGCTTTGGCGATATTGGCTAGATGGCCCATGTAGTCCCGACTTTCTATTTTAAGACGCGCTCGATAATGCACCAAATTTTGAGTGATGGTTTTTCTTTCAAAAACGGTTCCTGAAAGCGAACGCATCATTTTTTCATCGTACAGAACTTGAAAAACATTTTTCGGATCGATATTGCCCACGCCAATCGCCATAAAAAGATCATCCACGCTCCCCATTCGGAATTTTTCCAAAACGGGCTGGATTCTTTTCGGCTGGATATCCAGATCAAAAATTCGTCCGCCGTGTTCAATCGTCTTTTTGAGAAGCATTCGACCGAGGCGCATTTTCTCGATCTTCGTTTGATGGCGGAAAAATTCTTTGATCCGATTTTTCGCCAGATGCGTCACGACGTAATTGAGAGATTCTCGCGAAGGGCTTTTTTTATGGGGATGCGTGACGATGGAGACCGTATCTCCAGTTTTCAGGCGGGTGCGGAGCGATGCGGTCTGTCTGTTAATTTCTGCTTTTGTCGCGCTGTGGCCGATATCGGTATGTACCGCATAAGCGAAATCAAGCGCGGTAGCACCTTTAGGCAGGTCGATGACATCGCCCTTGGGAGTAAACACAAAAATGCGGTCTTGAAAAACGTCGAGTTTAAGATTCTGAATAAATTCGTCATCATCTTTATCATGTTTCTGCAAGTCGAGAATTTTTTGAATCCAGAGCGGTTGATTTTTTTCAAGGAGATGATCTTCGGAAGGATTCGGTCTTTTTTTATAAAAATAATGCGCCGCGATCCCATATTCTGCCTCAAGATGCATGCTTTTCGTGCGAATCTGAAATTCCGTAGCGATTCCATCCAGCCCGAAAACTGTGGTATGAAGGCTCTGATAGCCGTTCGGTTTGGGAACGGAAATAAAATCTTTCACACGGCCGGCTTTCGGCTTAAAAAGAGAATGAACGATGCCGAGCGCCTCGTAGCATTCATGCGAATGTTCGACAATAATCCTGAGCGCGATGAGATCGTTAATTTCGATGAGTTTTTTTTTCGACCGTTCGATTTTCAGAAAAATACTGTGTAGATTTTTTGGCCGTCCTGAAACTTCTGCTTTCATATTATGTTCATCGAATACAGTTTTTACCATATTCACCATTTCCGTCACAACATGTTTTTGTTTTTTTTTGATCGCTTGAATTTGAGAGGAAAGAGCTTTATACGCATCGGGATGGAGATATTGAAAACAGAGATCTTCCAGTTCGGCTTTTATTTCCCAAATTCCAAGAAGATTTGCCACGGGCACAAAAATTTCCATGGTTTCCTCAGCGATGCGGACTCGCTTTTCTGGCCTCACATAGTGAAGGGTGCGCATATTGTGAAGTCGATCCGCGAGCTTGATGAGAATGATACGAATATCTTGGGCGCTGTGGAGAAAGAGTTTTTTTAATGATTCAATCTGACGCTCTTTCATATTTTCCTGATAATGAACCTTGGAAAGTTTCGTGATGCCGTCAACGAGAAACGCCACTTCTTTTCCAAATTTTTTTTCAATATCGGAAATAGAAAAAGCCGTATCCTCTGGAACGTCGTGAAGAAGCGCCGCGATAATCGTGTCTTCATCCACGCGAAGGCGCAGGAGATTCTGAGTCGTTTCAAAAGGATGAATAAAGTAAGGATCTCCACCCTTGCGCTTTTGGCCTTTATGAGCCTCAAGCGCAAAAAGATACGCCTCACGAACGCGATCAGAGTTGAGATGAGGAAGGTAGCTCTGAGCTTTGGAGATGATTTTGAGAAGGCTGGGCATGAAGTATTGGTAAGGAACCTCTGAAAAACGTCCTTTCGACTGCAAATGCAAAGATTCGGCTCCAAACGCTTCACTCCTCCTCGCCGTATCTTCATCTGATACGACTTCGTCGTCGTTCAGCGTTTTCGCTCGAATCTTTGCATTTTCGTTTTCAAAATTTCGTTTTTCAGAGGTTCCATAACTATAATAGAATCGATAAAAAAAGTCGAATTTTCAATGGTAATTTTCAGTAAAAAAGCGTATAATGAAAAGATAAACTTTATGCAAAAAACGGCATGCTAATGCGAATAACATGGAGGAATGAAGGATTTTATCGCCTGAATATACCGATGGTGCCGCTTTGTGAGCGCACGGAGCGAAGCGGAGTGCGTACCAAACAAACCATTTGCGGAGCAAATACCATGCACGAAGTGAAACGGAGTGCATATCAAAACAAACATTCACAACAGGCTTCTGATCAGAAATCTCATATCAGTAGAAAGTTCTTTCCGATGGATGATTGTGCCATCGAAATTTCTCAAATTATGAAACCGACGAAGCAATCCCCCTGCGCGCTCGGCATCGCCAAGTCAGCCAATTTCAACATCATAAGCACCATCATAAAGGGAACGGCAGTCTCATTCATGGTATTTTTTTTGAGTTTTTTTGCCATGAATTATGAAGCCTATTGGGATATTGCGCGACATTCATGGGAAACCAATTTCCAGCCAAAAATCATGCAGGCTTCTTCGTTATTTTTTGCAGAAAATAATGATGCAGGAACGGTAAAAATTGCGGTAATGGAACAACCCCTGCTCTCTCTGGTAAATCCAAAAACGCATACCGAAGAAAATGTGAAAAATATTCTGCAACCAGCCGTCATCACTCCGCCCGATCACCGGCTTATTATTCCCAAAATCGGGAAAAATGTGCCGATCGTCGAATCAAAAGCGGATAATCTCTACTCAAAAAATTGGCCAGATCTGGAAAAAGAGCTTCTTTCTGATTTGAAAAGGGGAGTGGTGCACTATCCGGGAACCGCTTTCCCCGGCCAGAAAGGAAATGTTTTTCTCACGGGACACAGCTCATATTACCCTTGGGACGATGGCGAATATAAAGATGTGTTCGCACTCCTCGGAAAGCTCGAAGTCGGCGATGAAATCGTATTATTTTACAAGCAAAAGGAATATCGTTACAAAGTATCCGACATCCGCGAAGTCAAGCCGAATAATGTGGACATTTTGAAACAGACCGATGACAATCGGCTGACCCTCATGACCTGTACGCCGGTGGGAACGACTTTGCGGCGGCTGGTGATTACGGCTCTGCAAGTATAGCTGTCATTGCGAGGAGCTAGGTCGCCTTGGGC
>JACRIC010000015.1 GCA_016235915.1 Candidatus Peregrinibacteria bacterium | reverse complement strand
CTTCTTTGATTCTTTCAAAAATGAGAATATTGGCGTCGACGGCCATTCCAATGGAAAGAATAATCCCGGCGATGCCAGCCAGTGTGAGAACTACGGGAGAGGAAAGCAGGAAGGTGATGAAAAAGAGAATGAAACAGTCGAGAATGAAGGCGATCATTTTTTCCCAACCGGAGTCTGTGCTTTTCATAATTTTCATCAAAATGACAAAAAAGAGTATGCCGGCGATAATGGCGGCGGCCCATATCGGGAGCGCAACTTTGATAAGAAAAATTAAAATGAATGAATAGAGGGAAAGCGCGATCACCGCGATTATTCCGGGAAGGCGGTAGTAAAGAATCATGGCCAGTGCGAGGATGATGATGCCGATGGCTCCGGCGGTCAGACTTTTGCGCAATGCTTCTTGACCGAATGTGGCTCCGATGGTGTATTGTCCGGAGAGAACGATGGGCGCTGGAATGGCTCCGGTATTGAGATCGCGGGCGAGATTCGTGGCTTCTTCCAATGTGAATTTTCCAGAAATTTGCGCTTTTCCTCCGCTGATTTTTTCTTGGACGTTTGGAGCAGAAATGAGTTCTCCTCCCACGAAGATCGCTACGGGTTTCTGGACGTTTCTTCCGGTGATTTCTTCAAAGAGCTTGGCGCCTTCTTCGTCAAATTGAATGGAAATGTAGGGATTGTAAAAATCATCAAACTGCACGTCGGCTCGGACAAAGTGTTCTCCAGTGAGTTCCGTTTCTTTCCATGGATCCGGTTCCGTGGAATAGAAGAGTCTGGCGAGTTTTACCTGTGGTTCCACTTTTGTTTCGGAGGATGCCTCTTTGATATCGGTGACTTTGATGACGTGGTAGCCGAAAGGGGATTTGACTGGTTCGGAAATTTGGTCTTTTGTCATGGCAAATGCGGCGGACGAAAATTCTTTCACCATTTGGTTTTCCGTGAAAAATCCGAGATCGCCGCCGGCTTCTTTTGAACCCGGGTCATCGGAATATTCTGTTGCGAGGGTTGTAAAATCTCCTCCAGCTTTTATTTTTGCCAAGACTTCTTCGGCGCGGCTTTTTGCTTCTTCTTCGGTGCGTGTTATGGATTCTGCTACGCGTTCTGCTCCTTGATGGGAAATGAGAATATGACTGGCTTTCACTTCTTTTTCATGATCGATTTTCCGTTCCACTTCTTGTTTTTTGAGCACTTTATACAGAGAATAGCCGGTTCGCGGAGATACTTGGCCGAGCGAGTTGACGCCCATTTCATTATCGGCCGGTGTCGTTTCGATGAGTTCCTGAATAATATTTCCGTCGGTGACGTCTTCTTGAAAGGCTTTTTCGGCAATGCTTCCTGTGAGTTCATCTTGAAATTTGAAATTTTCAGCGACGGTATAGTCAACTTTTCCCGCGTATGCCAGCTTTTCTTCTTCACCAATCACGGTGAGATCCGCGGTTTTATCGGTCAGCAGTTTTTGAAGGATGCTTTCGGCCTGTGTGTGGATTTTTTCTTTTTCATTGAGATCCATTTCCGTTCTTTGCTCCTTAAATTCCAGTTGAATCGTTTTTCCCACGGTTGCTTTTGCTTCTTCAATATCTTTTATTCCCGCGAGTTCCACGATGATATGTTCTTCATCGGCGATGCTTGAGCTGTATATATTTGGCTCAGAGACACCCAGTCCGTTTACGCGCTTATTGATGACTTCTTTTACGCCTTCTACAATGGCCGCTTGGTCTTTTTCCGGAACTTTTCGAAGATCGATTTTATAATCGAGTTGGGTTCCGCCTTGAAGATCCAGTCCGAGACGAATTTTTTGCTTTGTTACTGCCTCTGGAGTTGCTGGCAGGATGTTTTTTTGTGATTCGGATCCAAGATTGAAAAATCCGAGCAAAATTGCCGCGAGGATGATGGAAATGATTTTCCATGAAAGAAATTTTCGCATGAGGAGATATAAAAAGTTATAAAGTTATAAAGTTTGCTGTCATTCCTGACAGGTTCACGAAGTGAAACCTGATCAGGAATCTATCGGAGAATAGATCCCCAATCCGAAGCGGTCGCCTGTGGCGACCTTTCGGTCGAGGATGACAGAGTCGTTCTTGCTTAACGTCCTATCCAGTTTTTCATTATTTACTTTTCCGGATCGTCCGTAATCATCTTCGATTTTGACCACATCTCCGAGTTCCGGTGTAGAGACTTCAAAAATGGTAGCGTCGGTGAGCGCCTCTGCCCGATGTATTGTCCATGGCAGTATATCGATTTTTTCGCCGGAGTGTAAGATTTTTTTTAAAAGTTTTTTCGGCGTTTTTCCGTATTCGATTTTTACGCTTCCTTTTAACACAAATTGCGTTTCTAGTTTTTTTTCGTGGTATTGCAGAGAATAGCGATGGCCTTTTTTGATTTCAAGTATTTTTCCGGCGTAATACTCGGTATGGGCGAACCAGATTTCGCGGCCCCAAGGTTTGAGTTTTATGATGGGTTTTTTCATAAGAGTTCGGGATATTGTTTTTTGATCTCTTCAATGAGTTTTTTGAGATCCCTGCTTCTTTTTTTCGGACAAATAAGGGTCGTGTCTCCCGTGTCTACCACGATCATATCAGATAATCCCAGTGTCACCACGAGTCGGTCGGCGAAATTATACACGAGAGAGTTTTTCGTATCGAGGGCGAGAATTTTTCCCTTCATGGCATTGCCGTCTTTTTTTCCCGCGAGCTCGGTCAAGAGTGATTCGAAATTGCCAATATCACTCCAGCCGAGGTCGGCCGGAATAATTCGCACTCTTGCCGGATCTACTTTTTCCATGATTCCGTAATCGATCGAAATTTTTTGCAGTTTCGGATATTCCCGTTTTAAAACTTCTTTTTCTTTTGGCGTTCCTATGGCTTTTTGGATGGTTTGAAGCCGCGCAAAAGAGTCAGGCAGGTGTTTTTTGAAACATCCGAGGATATCGTCAATTCGGAAGACATAGTATCCGGTGTTCCAGAGATATTTATAGGACATGAGCAATTTTTCTGCAGTTTTTTCATCCGGTTTTTCAATAAATTTTTCGAGGGCGAAAATTTCCACATCGTCTCGCGTTTCCAAGAGTTTTCCTGTTTTGACATATCCAAAATGAGGGCTTGGAGAGGTTGCTTTCACCTCTATGATGTTTATGGTGTGATTTTTTCGTGCCACATCTTCGGCTATGCGCAGTTTTTTTACAAATTCGGCTTCATGACGGATGAAATGATCGGCGTACATCACTCCCATCACTTCATCAGGGTATTTTTTCCCAATGTACGTGGCCGCAAGGCCGATACAGCTGGCGGTGTCTCGCAGAGCCGGTTCGATGATAAGATTTTCATGAGGAATGTGCGGCGCGTGTTTTTTTACCATGTTTTCGTGTTCTTCATTGAGCGCGATGAAAATGTCTTCGGGTTTCAGAAATTTCAGACGATCGATGGTTTCCTGAAACAGCGTTTTGTTTGAAATAAGAGCTTGAAATTGCTTTGGTTTTTTTTCTCTTGAGAGCGGCCAGAGGCGAGTGCCGCTTCCACCGGCGAGGATAACAGCTTTCATGGTTGGTTTGTTATGGAACCTTTGAAAATTGTGCACTGCGTCGTCGACTGCGCCATTTCCTCGTCGCCGTACCAAGTAAGTACGGCTCCGTCGGGAAATGGCTTGTCTCCTAGCATTGCACGAATTTTGAAAGGTTCTATTATCATTATCATGTCATAAATTTATGAGACTTTCCCCCGTCATTTCTTTTGGCTTTTCTATGCCCATAATATCGAGAATGGTTGGAGCGATGGAGGAGAGTCCTTTGCCTTTTTTGAGCGCGATATGTTTCAATGTTTTTGACATGATGGTACAAGCGACTGGATTTACGGAATGAGCCGGACAGACGATCCCATTAGGATACAGTTTGCGTTCGGCGTTTCCGTGATCGGCGGTAAGAATGATGGCGTAGTTTTTTTCCAGCGCCGCGGGAATGATTTTTTTCAGACATTCTTCGAGCACTTCCACAGAGCGAATCGTGGCTTTGAGATTTCCGGAATGGCCGACCAGATCGGCATTGGCAAAATTCAGAACCATGAGGTCAAACCGTCCTTTTTTGATTTCCGGCAGTATTTTTTCAGTAATTTCCGGCGCGCTCATTTCAGGCTTTTCATCATAGGATGGCACTTTTGGCGAATTTACGAGGATGCGCGTTTCGGAAGGGTACGGTTCTTTGCGCTGGCTATTGAAAAAAAATGTCACATGCGCGTATTTTTCGGTTTCTGCAATGCGAAGTTGTTTTAACCCTTTTGAGTCTATGATTTTTCCGAGATTCCATGTGACCTTTGGCGCAGAAAAGGCGATATGAGCTTTTTTGCTGTATGGGCCGAGCGTCGTGAAATGTATATTGAGGTTTTTCGTTTTCAGCGGGATTTTTTTTTCTTTGGTAAAGGCGAACGTGAGCTGACGCGCCCGGTCGGTTCGATAATTTACAAAAATAACGGAGTCGTGGTTTTTAATGGTAATTTTTGGATCGAGGGTTATCGGTTTGAGGTAATAATCGGTAGAATCGCCGAGCGCATATCCGTTTTCTATGGCTTTGCACGCATCTTTTTCTCGTCTTCCTGATCCTTCAGTGAGCAGTTGATAGGCAAACTGCGTTCTCTCCCAATTGTTGTCGCGGTCCATGGCGTAATATCGACCAATAATCGAGACGATTTTTCCCGTTTTGTATTTTTTGATTGTTTTGTCAATGGCGCGAATGTATTTTTGAGCTGATTTTTCCGGAACATCGCGACCATCGGTAATTGCGTGAATGTAGACCTTTTTCAAGTGATGGTCGGACGCGAGTTTTATGAGGGCGAACAGGTGGTCGATTTGGGAATGTACGCCTTCGTCGGAAATCATGCCGATGAGATGCAGGGCGGAATGATGTTTTTTGACGTTTTGTATGGATGAAAGAAACGCTGAATTTGAAAAGAATTGTTTATTCCGTATCGCTTGGTTTATAGCCTCCAGCGATTGCCACACGACGCGTCCAGCGCCGATGGTGAAATGTCCGACTTCAGAATTTCCCTGAAATCCTTTTGGGAGGCCGACGGCGTTTCCCGAACATTTGAGGAGCGTGGTGGGATAATTTTTTCGCAAACTTCGGATATAAGGAATTTTTGCTTGTGTAATGGCATTTCCCGGATACGGTTTTCCTTCGCCTAAACCGTCGAGGATGATGAGGAGGACTTTGTGATGGGAATTGTCATCCTCGACAGGAAGGGAGCGATAGCGACCGCTCCTGATCGGGGATCTTTGATTGAGGGCTGTAGAGTTCATAATGATAATCCGAAATACCATTCCAATATTTTTTCGCCTTCCAGCATGCTGAGAAATGTTCCGGTTACGAGAAATGGCGCGAATGGGATTTGCGTTTTGAGTCCTCCTTTTTTTCTGGCAATCAGCGCTACAGAAATGATCGATCCGGTGATATAGCTTATCATCAGAGCCAGAATGACGAGTTTCCATCCAAGAATGAGTCCCATGAAAGCTCCGATTCGCAGATCTCCTCCACCCATCCAGCGTCCGCCAGAAACCGCGATTTGCAAACCAAAGAAGGCAAGGGGAATCATGGCTCCGAGCAATGCGTCTATGAGGTGCGGAGATCCGGGCAGAACGGTCGCGGTCAGAGCGAGAAGAATCGCGGGAATGAGGATTTTGTCAGGAATTTCCATGTAGAGCAGGTCGTAGAAGAACGTGGCGATGAGCACGAGAGCATATACCAATTCCAGCGCGAGCCACAGAAGATTCATTGATAATTCCTTTCCGTTGACGAGGTCATGCGGATACCATTTCCAGAAAAATATGAGAAAAATGATTCCCGTGACAAGTTCTATGGTCGGATAAATCCAAGAAATTGGTTTTTTGCAGTTTTTGCATTTTCCCATGAGCAACAGGAAACTCACCAAAGGGATGAGTTCTGATGCGGAGAGCCGCGTTTTGCATTTCGGACATTCCGATCGACCTTTTATGATTCCTTTTTTGTTGTATTTGAGGCGCGGAATGACGACGCTTAAGAAACTTCCCAGTGATA
Organism: Candidatus Peregrinibacteria bacterium; assembly: GCA_016235915.1. Lineage (GTDB taxonomy): Bacteria > Patescibacteriota > Gracilibacteria > UBA1369 > JACRIC01 > JACRIC01. Next base: position 1,600 of record JACRIC010000015.1, on the reverse strand, counting down.
TTCCGAGTATGAAAATGAGAACAGAAAAGAAGATTTTCATTGTTGAGCGGGTTTTTGTTGAATGAGGGCGTTATACCTCTCTGCCGCCGTATTGGCCACAGCGGTTCCTTTTCCGAGGTCGTAGGCTTTTTTATAATACTGTTTTGCTTTAAAAAAGTCGTTTTTCGCTTCGGCGATTTGTCCGAGATAGAGATAGGCAGAAGAGAGATTTGGGTCGAGTTCGATGGCTTTTAAAAGATTTTTTTCCGCCAATTCAGGATTTCCGTTCGCCAACTGGGCCCATCCCAGCAAATTATAACTCTGCGCATTTTCCGGATAATTTTTTACGGCTTCTTTGGCAAGCGTCAGCGCTTTTTCTGGTTTCAAGAGGTTATCGATATACAGGCGAATAGGACGAATGAAATCGTCGATTCCGTTGGGATTTTCTTTTACCAGGTCTTCGTAATGCTTGACTGCTTCGCTATAATTTCCAAGTTCCAGATACGCTTGCGCCAGATTTTTTTTTGCTTCGGAGGCGGGAGAAAATCCGTTTGAAAGAGCGGATTCCAGATATTTCGCCGATGCGGAAAAGTCTTTGAGCTCTTGGGAGGTGATTCCGAGAAAATATTGTGTTTCTGCTTTTTCAGGATCGAGTTTTAAAGCCGAGAGGAAGGCATCGAGCGCGCAGGTTGTGTCTTTTTTTTGCAAACAGGCGTATCCGAGCATGATCCAGACATCGCGATAGTCATTTTTTTCTTTGAGCGTTTCCGTGGCCATACTGATCGCCAGCTCATATTCGTGAGATTCGTTGTATGCCTTGGTGAGGAGGGCTTTTAGATAGGTTTGTTCCGTGCCTTCGGTTTTTTCCCATGTTTCCAATGCGGAGAGAAAATATTGAGAAAAGGTGGAAATTTCTTCGGTGGTGTTTAAGGCGATTGCCTCAGAGAAATATTTTTTGGCGTTTTCCGTGTCGAGGGTAAAAGCAGAAAGAATGCCTGCATAAAAGCGCGCCGTTTGATTATCCGGTTCGAGCGATTCAAATATTTTTTTTGCGCCTGCCATGTCATTCTTGACCATGAGTGTTTTTCCGAGATAAATTTTTGCTTCTAATGAATCGGGTTCGATTTTGAGGGCATTTGTAAAATATTCTGCGGCATTTTCAGCATTATTCGTTGCCAAATACACTTTCCCGATTTTTATAGAAGGTTCGCTTTTATTTTTTTCCAGCGTTTGGGCAGAGATATATTCTTGTACGGCCAAGGTGGGATAGCCGTTTTCCAAAAGCAAATCGCCTTTTTGTATGCGTTCCGAATACGAGAGGGTTCGGCCGATTTTTTGTTTCTCGCTCGTTGTTCCCGTTGTGAGTTCCGTCAAGCTTGTTTTGAGATTTTCTGCCACCGCTCCCGCGTTTTTATATTTTTCCGTGAATTTTTGAAAATTGTTTCCAATATTGAGTTCGCCAAACGCAATAACCAATCCGAGAATCAAAGCGACACAGGTGAGGAAAATGAGGAGTTTTTTCATGGGTGAATCAAAAAATTGAAATTACGGTTTTCCGCGTATTACTTTACAAAAATGAACGTCAAATGGCAACCCTGAAACATAAGAGAGCAGGGCATTT
>JACRIC010000119.1 GCA_016235915.1 Candidatus Peregrinibacteria bacterium | reverse complement strand
GTGTTTCACCGCCATTTGGGGCAACTGCTGAATAAATTTTCGGTGTCGTTTCGTCTTCTTCGTAAATGGGGAGTCCTCTCAGCGCTTCTTGGGCGTATTCGGCAGAATAATTTTTTTCTTCATTTTCGCGTCGATATCGAATAAGCGCTGGAGCGTTAAGATCGCCATAAAACGGATTGTATCCCGGTATGTTTCCCGTGATATTTAATACCGAGTTGTTTCGATCCAATGTGTTGACGAGATAGGCGGCGGCTTTTTCCGTATGTTCTTGTATGAGTGCTTCGGACATTGGTTCGGGACTTATTGATCTTTCGAGGTCAGCTACGAGTTGTTCGGATAGCTGAAACGAGCCTTCGTCATAGTTTTTTTTCGCTTCGTTGATTCTTGTAAAAACGCTTGGGGGTATTTCTTGCCTCCCCGCAATTTGTTTTTGGAGATTTTCAAATATTTCGCATGCTCGTTCAGGTTTTTTTCTCATAATTTCTTGCAAACTTTGCAATTCGGAACGGATTGTTTCCACGCCTTCCCGATTTTTTGGCAAACCAGCGCTTTCGAATCTTTCCGATACTCTTGGTCCATTGATAGCGGTTTGTATGAGAGGAGTGGGTGTCATTTATAATTGGGAAAGAATGTTTTTTGCCATTTGTTTTTCATTTTCCCTTGATGCTTTTTCAAGATTTTTGAACACGGGATTTATGTCGTTTCGCTGAATGTTGTTGAGAGTTTGTATAAATTTTTCTTGGTGTTCGATTATTTTTTTCGCCGTATCGGTAATACTTTTTTTTGCGGAGTTGAAATCTTCTTCGCTCATTGTTTGAAGTTTTTCCTCAAATTTTTTCAAAAAATCTGCAGAAATGTTCGGAATTTTTTTGATCAGTTCTAGGAGGTCTGATTTGTCTTGGGCGGATGGGAGTGTTGTCATAATGAATTTGTCGAATCACCCTTCGACAGGCTCAGGGTGACAGTTTTTTTATACATTTCTCGGATGAATACAAAGAGAAACATTGCAGAAAAAGCCATGAGCCAGTCCATTCTATTTAAAGGCCCGGTTTGAAGAAATTTTGATATATAGGGATTGTAGGAGACATTGAGAATGAGAATCCCAGAGAGAAGATAAGCGCCGATGAGCCGTTTATTTGACATCAGATATTTTGAAAACATATTTTCTTTTGTTCGAAGGCTCACAATATTTCCGAGCTGAATAAGCACAATCGTGACGTAGGTGAGTGTCACTGCTTGAGCGTAGAGTGGTGAGGTGAGATCGGAAAATCCTTTCCACGAAAATCCTTCGCGAACGGCAAAGAGCAGAAAATTGGCATACGCCAGTCCTCCCATGAGGAGAGAAGACCACGCGATATCCATGAGTCGTTTTTTATTCAGAATGTAATCGATGGGACTTCGAGGCGGTTCTTTCATGATGTCTTTTTCTCCGGGATCAAAGGTGAGCGCCGTTAATGGGAGGAATTCGCCGCCCATGTCGATCGCGAGAATTTGAATGGCGAGAATTCCCAGCGGTATATCAAATAAAAAGCTGAAGGTGATGCTGATAAGTACAATAACGAGTTCACCCATGCATGCCATGAGGTTTCCGATGATAGTTTTTTTCAAATTCGCATAAATAATTCGGCCTTCGCGAATGGCGTCCACCAGTGTGGCAAAGCTGTCATCCATGAGCACTATTTCCGAAGATTCCTGCGCGACATCTGTTCCTGTTTTTCCCATGGCAACGCCAATATCGGCTCGTTTCAGGGCTGGCGCGTCATTGATGCCATCGCCGGTGACCGCCACAATATCTCCTGCTTTTTTGAGAAGATTTACAATGCGCAGTTTGTCTTCCGGCGTGGTGCGAGAAAAAATAATGTTTTCTTGTATTAAATTTTTCAGAAGCGCGACATCGGACATTCTGGCGAGTTCTTCATTGGTAACGACCTCAATATTTTTTTCATTGCCGAGACCAATTTTTTGCGCAATGGCTTTTGCCGTCAGCGCGTAATCTCCGGTAATGATGATGACGCGGATCAATGCTTGCTTCGCCGCTGAAATTGCCGCTTTGACCTCATCTCGCGGAGGATCGATCATGGCCACCATTCCAATCCAAATGAGATTTTGTTCCACTTCCGACATGGGCATTTTTTCATGGAAATTATCGAGATCGCGGTAGCTACAGGCCAACATTCTGTAGGCCTGACTGGCGTATTTTTCATCTTCTTCGGTTACAAATTTTTTATATTCTGGAGTCATAGGTTTTACCGTGTTTCCATCGAGATAGTGCGTGCAGTGTTTGAGAATGATCAGCGGCGCTCCTTTGACATACGCTTGAATGTGTCCATTTCCCATATCACGCACGGAGCTCATCATCTTTCGACCCGCGTCAAAACTAAATTCTCTGAGTTCGTGGTATGTTTCGTTGAGTTTTTTTTGATGCAATCCTGCTTTTTCCGTCATGGTGATGAGAGCGGCTTCGGTCGGATCTCCGATGGCATACCAAGTGAGATGTTCCTTGTCTGGAGGCGATACTTCTGCGTTGCTGGCGAGAACAGCCGTGAGAAAGAGTGGGCCGAGTTCTTCTTGTGATGAAAGTTTTTGACCCTCTGCGTCGAGAATGTCGCCAATGGGTTCATATCCAACACCGGTAATCGAATATTTTTTTTCTCCTAAAAGAATTTCCTGCACGGTCATTTCATTTTTTGTTAACGTTCCGGTTTTGTCGGTGCAGATGATGTGTGTTGATCCGAGTGTTTCCACGGCGCTGAGTTTTTTTATGACCGCTTTTTTACGCGCGAGGCGACCGGCGCTGAGTGAGAGCGCCACTGAAATTTGAGCAGGGAGGGCTTGTGGCACAATGGAAGCGGCAATGGGAAGTGCAAAAATGAGAGCTGTTTTCCATGAAAATTCTCTTGCCATTCCACTCGCAACGATCAGAAGAGTGACGCCTCCGGCAATAATCATGAGTTTTTTGGCAACATGATTGAGCTGTTTTTGCAAAGGAGAAATGTCGTCCGGCGTTTCATGGCTTAAATGGGCGATTCGACCGATTTCCGTTCTCATGCCTATCGCGATGACTACGCCTTTGCCGTTTCCCATCGCGACGGTTGTGCCGGTAAAGAAGAGATTATTTCTATCTCCGAGCGCTACTTCGTGATCAATGGGATGGACGAATTTTTTTACAGGATTGGATTCTCCGGTGAGTGAAAAGTCGTTGGCGCCAAGACCGTTTTCTTCGATAATTCTCATATCCGCAGGAACGCGATCGCCGGCTTCCAGCGTTATGATGTCTCCGGGAACGATCTCTTCGGCACTTATTTCAATGAGCTTGCCATTTCTCGTGACTTTAGCTTTTGCTTTTACGAGGTTTTTTAAGGAATCGAGCATTTTTTCCGCTTTGTATTCCTGAATAAATCCAACGATGATGTTGATGATGACGATTGCAAAAAATACCATCGCATCGCGAGTATTATTGAGGAAAAGTGAAATAATTCCTGCGATAATGAGCAATACCACCATGAGATCGGTGAATTGGGCGAGGAAGCTGATGAGAAGTGTATTTTTTTGCGATATTTCAAGACGATTTTTCCCATATATCGTTTGGCGCAGTTCGGCTTCCTTTTGGTCGATGCCGTCTGGGGTTGTTTTGTACCGTTTCAGGACTTCTCCTGCGGTGAGTTGATAGGCGAAGGTCATTTTTTGATTTTTATGGCGCGTTTTTATCTTATAATTTTAGCATTTTTTCGGTTAAAATTCCAGAGATTGTGCTATACTCAGCTCGAAAAATCGTCATATTTATTGTATGGAACCTTATAAACAAGCCTTTATCGAGTTTTTGGTGCGTGCGAAAGCGTTGAAATTTGGCGAGTTTCGGTTGAAAAGTGGCCGAACGGCCCCGTATTTTATCAGTATGGGGAGTTTTTCGACTGGTGAGGCGGCGGTGAAGCTCGGGCATTTTTACGCGGAGGCGCTGACTCGGAGCGGATTTGATTTCGATGTTATTTTTGGGCCGGCATATAAAGGAATTCCTCTCTGCGTTTTGACTGCTTCAGCGCTTTTTTCCGATTTTGGTCGCAATGTCTCGTATGTTTTTAATCGAAAAGAGGCGAAATCATATGGTGAAAAGGATGCGATGGTTGGGGCGGCGCTTTCAGAATCTTCTCGCGTGGTTCTCGTAGATGATGTCGTGACGGCGGGGACGGCGATTCGGGAAAGTATGTCCGCGCTCAAAAACAATGGAAATCCGAGAATTTCAGGCGTTCTTATCGCGGTTGATCGTCAGGAGAAAAATAATGATGGTGAAAATGCGATTTTAGCGCTTGAGAAACTTCTGGATGTTTCAGTTCGGGCGATTGTGACTCTGAATGAGATTGTTTCGTATTTGTATAAGAAGGATATTGATGGAATTGTGTATATTGATGATGAGAAGAAGAGGGCGATTGAAGAGTATAGGATGAAGTATGGTATAGATTCTGAATGACAAAAATTCTATGCAACATTTTTCCGACAAACTCATTCAGGCGATACGGAAAAAGAAAAGCGCCGTGTGCGTTGGACTTGATCCGAGGATTTCTCAGATTCCCGATTTTATTTGTAAAAAAAGCGTACGTGAGTGGAAAAAATCGTTTCAAGCCGCTGGGTCTGCGATTTTTGAGTTTAATAAAGGAATTATTGATGCGGTGGCAGACCTTGTTCCTGTCGTGAAGCCGCAGATTGCCTTTTACGAACTTTTTGGAGCGGAGGGAATTTCCGCTTTTATACAGACTATTGATTATGCGAAAAAAAATGGACTTTTGGTGATTGCCGATGTGAAACGCAACGACATTGGTTCAACGGCAGAGGCCTATGCGCAGGCTTTTCTCGGGGAATCGGATGTTTTTGAAAAGAAACTTCGGGCGTTTGACGCGGATGCGGTGACCGTGACGCCGTACCTCGGTTATGATGGGATTAAGCCTTTTTTGGAGTCGTGTCGTCAACACGGGAAGGGGATTTTTGTCTTGGTCAAGACTTCGAATCCGTCTTCTGGGGATTTGCAGGATATTGTGAGCCGCGCTGGGATTTCGAATTACGAAACGATGGCTCATTTACTGGAATCGTGGGGTGCGGATGATGTTGGGAAAGAGGGATATAGTTCGGTTGGTGCGGTGGTGGGTGCGACATATCCCAGAGAATCTGCGAAACTTCGCAAAATTATGCCACGAACAATTTTTCTTGTTCCGGGTTATGGGGCGCAGGGAGCTTGCGCTGATGATGTGAAGGTTTGTTTTGATAAAAACGGACTTGGCGCGATCGTGAATTCTTCGCGAGATATTATTTTTGCGTATAAAAAATCGAAACAATATGGAGAGAAGCAGTATGGAGAAGCGGCACGTGAGGCGGTTATGGAGATGAATCGGGAGTTGGGAGTTTCTTGATCGTTTCCAGTGTTAGCCAATAATTTTATTTTTATGTCTATTCTATTTATATAAAAATATTTGCCCCCCCTATCTTGTTTGATATGTTGTATTTGGTCCATCGTGATATTGTTAAAAAATGTACGATGGCTGTTTGAGATTGTGGTACTGTAAACAATATTTATATTATAATTTTAATAATTTATGTACAAAAGGAAACTCATTCTTGGGACAGTTATTATTGGGATTGGCATTGGAGTGTTCGTTGGGTTACAGAGTGTAAAAATGACATCAGGGGTTCAGGCTGATCTTGATATTTCCAAAACTCGGGTTGTTGTTGGTGGGAAAATTGCTGTTACATCCGCTCAAATTACTAAAGGAATGGATGGTATACGCAATTTTCAAAAAAATCCTGCTCTTACGGTGTTTTTTCAGGATACAGGCTGGAATCCTTATTTTGAAAAAATCGTTGACCCTTTAAAACCAGAAATGGTTGAACCAACCAAACAAATGATGATTTATCAAGATCAACAAGGGTGGCAATACTTAGTAGATCTTGCATCAAACCAGATTATTCAAATGGGGCCAGCTTCACAAAGCTCGCTCACCGATCCAACTCCTGAGATGGATTTTACTCCGAGATATACTAAAAAAGAATTACAAACGTACTCTGTTAATTGGTTGAAGGAGCGAAATATTGATGTTGACAGTCTTGCGAAAGAATTCGAGTTTTCAGTGGGCACAAAAGATGGTAAAGGATTTTTCTTTCGATGGACAGATAATAAAGCTCAAGAGGGTGAAATGAGATTTTTACAAGTCGGATTTACAATTGGAGGAAGCCTTTTAAGTTATTCCAATACGCTTAATATTTAATCATTTATACACATGATATATTTAAAAAAACTGTTGAGTGTGCTTGGTCTTTCTTTACTCATGGTGTTGACTATTACCAATTCTGCTTTTGCGGTTTCATGGGTGTTGGAAAATGATGGAAAATATATGACTACGAGTGGCACGTTCAATGTCGATTCTACTTGTGGCTCAAGAACAAGTTGTCATTGGGGGTACAATGTAAAAGAGCCAAGTGTGAGGTGGTTCCCTCCGTCCAGACAATTGTAATGCAGAAATAAGGTAATATGGTGCAGTCACCTTTTGAAATAAATTTCAGCGGGTGTTTTGTAGTTTAGCGATTGATGAGGGCGGAAGTGATTGTAAAAGGTAAAATACTGTTTTATCTCTTCGTATGCCTGAAGCGCGGTTTCATAATTTTTGAGAT
>JACRIC010000118.1 GCA_016235915.1 Candidatus Peregrinibacteria bacterium | reverse complement strand
TTGCCGCTGAACCGGAATATCCGAAGAGGCGGAAAGCCCAGGTTGGGTGTTCTGGCGCCCCGCTCGAGTGCAACATAAACCTCATGAGGAATTTGGGTTGTGATTTCGTCGAATAATGCTATTATTGTTTCCATTGCTTCTTCGAGTTGTTTTTGTCTTTCAGGAGTCAATACGAGACGTTCGGCCGGTATGATTTCGAAAGAATACGGAGCCATGGTGACGATGGCAAGTTCATCTGTGTTTTTTGGGAAAAATATGGAAAGTTTTTTTTCTTGGGTGACGGTTGCGAGTCGAAGAAACGGTTGCCATTGTGTTCTTTGTTTTTCGGAGAGATTTTTGAGAAATGCATCCAATTGTTCTTGGGTACATGGGATTATTTCTATGCGCATATCCTTTGGGTCAAGGCAGTATTCAATTATCAATATTTGGTTGTTACACGCTTCCAGAAATGGGAGCCAATGTTTTTCTAATGGTACATGCGTTGGTATCCTTTTTACTTTTCCTGTTTTTGGGATAAATTTTTCGTGTCCGTAAAAATGGTGCTGACTGTCGATTGTTTCTTCGATTTTTTTTGCTGTTGGTATGCGGATGTGTGCATCAAGAGCAATGGCCAATGATTTTTTTTGTTCGTCGGTCAATTCTTCTCTTGTTGTTTCTTTTTCAGGTTTTGTCATCGTGGTGTTTTGAGTTTTCTATATTCCTCCACCTGTTTTTCCACCGCCATTTTTTCCGTTTTGAGGTGAATGAGCTGGTATTCGCTTACATTTTCGCCGCGAGCGAGCTTATTTTCAATGAATTTGAGATATTCCTCTGCTGTGATATAACTCATTTCCAATTTTTGCTCAACGGTGAGACAGAGAAGCACCGCCTTATTTTCCTCGTTGGAAATGTAGAGGATTCCGCGGCGCGCCATAAATTCTTCTTCTCCTTTTTCTGTTTTGATGTATATCGGAGAAAAGAGTACGGAAGCGGTGAGAGAGGCGTGTTTGGCAAGGATTGTCATGGTTCCGCGTTCGGAAATGAGTCGGACGCTGATGACTTCTTCGTCAAATATGTTTTCGTCGGGAGTGCGGATGGTGAGGCGGAAGGTGCGGGGCATGGAGGAAGTTATAAAGTTGGAAAGTTTATAAAGTTGGTAATGTTGTAAGATTATTGATTATTATTTATTAACGGGTTAATGAGTTAGAAGAGCGTTGTCATGGTGAGCTTGTCGAACCATGACAGTACACGCATTAAGATTGCTTCGTCGCGGAGCTCCTCGCAATGACATCTTCAATCGTGCTCGCCATATAGAAATGTTGTTCATCGATGTCGTCGTATTTTCCTTCGAGAATGTCCGCGAAACTGCGGACGGTGTCATCGCGCTTGATGTACATTCCCGGAGTTCCCGTAAATTGTTCGGCCACAAAGAAGCTCTGCGTGAGAAATTTTTGAATGCGTCGAGCTCGATTGACCACTTGCTTGTCTTCTTCTGACAATTCATCCATACCAAGAATCGCAATAATATCCATGAGTTCACGGTAGCGCTGAAGGATTTTTTGCACTTCCGTGGCAATTTTATAGTGTTTTTCTCCCACGATTTCTTCTTTGAGAGCGAGAGAAGAGGAGTCGAGCGGGTCCACGGCCGGATAGAGTCCCATGGCCGCGAGTTTTCGTGAAAGCACGATGGTCGCATCGAGGTGGGCAAAAGTGGTTGCCGGAGCTGGGTCGGTCAGATCGTCCGCCGGAACATATACGGCTTGTACTGCCGTGATAGAGCCTTTTTGAGTTGAGGTAATGCGTTCCTGCAGAATCGCCATGTCCGTGGCGAGAGTTGGTTGGTATCCTACGGCTGATGGCATGCGGCCGAGAAGCGCCGAAACTTCGGCTCCCGCCTGCGTGAAACGGAAAATATTATCAATGAACATAAGAATATCAAGTCCTTCGTCGCGGAATTTCTCCGCCATGGCGAGTCCTGTGAATGCCACTCGCATACGAGCTCCGGGCGGTTCATTCATTTGTCCGAAGACCATAGCGAGTTTATCTATGACGCCGCTTTCTTTCATTTCTTTTATGAGATCATTTCCTTCACGAGTTCTTTCTCCCACTCCGGCAAATACGGAATATCCTCCGTGCGACATGGCGATATTGTGAATGAGTTCTTGCATAACCACGGTTTTTCCTACTCCCGCGCCTCCGAACATGGCCACTTTTCCTCCTTTCAAAAATGGACAAAGGAGGTCGATGACTTTTATTCCCGTTTCAAAAATTTCAACTTTTTCACTTTGTTTCGTGAGATCCGGTGGAAGAGCGTGAATGGATCGTTTTTCGACTTTTTCGGATAATTCGGGTCCGCCGTCAATGAGATCGCCGGTGACATTGAAGACACGTCCGAGCGTTTCTTTTCCAACGGGAGTCTGGATGGGTTTTTGCGTATCGATCACTTCTTGTCCGCAATACAGACCGTCCGTGGTACTCATGGCTACCGTTCGGACGATGCCTCCACCGAGATGCGCTTGCACTTCAAGTATCAATTTTTGCTTTCCATCGGTCGTGACGGCGAGCGCGGAGTAGCGATCGGGAATGTGATCTTCAAAATAGACATCCACGACTACGCCGATGATTCGGGCTATGGATCCTTTGGCGATTTTTTGAGTTTCGTTCATATACGATACGGATTAAGGATTGAGATTGTTTTGTTGTATGCACCTTGAGATTGTTTCGGGGAGGTTATGCCGCCAGTGCTTCGCTTGCACCGATAAGTTCCGCCAGTTCTTGAGTAATGACTTGCTGGCGGGTTTTATTATAAGTGAGAGTGAGGTCATGCAAAATTCGGTCGGCGGAGTCGTTGGCGTTTTTCATGGCGATCATTCTGCTGGAATATTCCGATGCTTTGAGCTCGAAAAAAGAATGAATAAAAATACTTTCGATAATATGTTCAAAAAGGCGATTTTTTATGTGCGCTTTTGAGGGTTCGTACAACATGTAAGGATAGAGTTTTGTTTTTTTCGCATCTTCCGTATTTTTTCGATATTGAAAGTGGCTTTGAATCATTTCTTTTGAAAAGGGGAGGAGGGTTTTTACGATTGGGTAAAAAATGAGCGAATTTTTAAAATGAGGCGCTATGAAAACGATTTCGCGACAGAGTTTTTCCGTCCAATATTTCAATATTTCATCAATAATTTCCAACGCGTCGATTATTTTGAGTTTTTCTGGAATTTTGAGGAAACTTTTTTCAACAGGAATTTTATTGCTCCTGGCAAAATCTTTACTTTTTTTTCCGATGGCTATGAGAAGTTTTTGGTCAGCGGGGGTATTTTTCCATTTTTCGTTTCGAAGCAGGGCTCGTAATATTTGAGTATTTAAGCCTCCGCAGAGCCCTTTGTCCGATGTGTACGCCACAAAAAGAATCGGTCCTTCCGTTCTTTTTTCCATATATGGGCTCAATTTTTCTTTTTCTTCAATCAGCCCCAGATGCCGTTCGAGGATTTCCAGCATTTCCCACACATACCCTCTCACCATCAGGGCTTTTTTTTGAAATTGTTTCATTTTGCTCGCGGCCACGAGTTGCATAGCTTTCGTGATTTTTTTCGTATTCGTGACGGAGCCGATTTTTTTGTGAATTTCGAGAAGTTGGCCGGACATACATTAACCTTTAAAAAATTCTTCGAGCGTTTCGCCGATCATTTTTTCGATTTCTGGCGTCAGATTTTTTTCTGTCTGAATTTTTGTGACGAGCTGGTTTTTTTGCGTTTCGGTGAATGCGAGGAGTTCTTTTAATTTTTCATTGATGCGAGCAATTTCAATGGCATCGAGATGTCCCAGAGTTGCCGCGGATACAATCATCACTTCCTGCCAGAGCTGATAGGGCTGGTACTGTTTTTGCTTGAGCGCTTCGACAATTCTGATGCCTCGCGTGAGACGAGCTTTGGTATTTTCATCAAGTTCCGAAGCGAATTGAGAAAAGGCCTCCAGTTCATAATATTGGGCGAGTTCGAGTTTTATTTTCCCCGACACTTTTTTCATAATTTTCGTTTGCGCGTTTCCTCCCACCCTGGAAACGGAAATTCCGACGTTGATGGCCGGTCGGATTCCTTTATAAAAAAGATTGGATTCCAGGAAAATTTGGCCGTCCGTGATGGAAATGACGTTGGTGGGAATGTAAGCGGACACATCTCCCGCTTGCGTTTCAATAATGGGAAGCGCGGTGATGGAACCTCCTCCGTGATCTTTATTGAGTTTTACGGCGCGTTCGAGCAGTCTACTATGGAGGTAGAAAACATCTCCGGGATACGCTTCGCGACCCGGCGGACGGCGGAGGAGCAGTGACATTTCACGATAGGCGACTGCATGTTTTGATAAATCGTCGTACACCACGAGCACATCTTTTCCTTGCGCCAGAAAATATTCGGCGATGGCGGAGCCGGCATACGGAGCCAGATATTGCAAGACAGCGGCCGATGAGGCGGGAGCGGATACTATTATTGTATAGTCGAGCGCTCCGTGTTTTTTTAATGTGCGAATCACTTGCGCTGTTTTTGCTTCTCTTTGGGCTATGGCGACATAGACACAAATCATGTTTTGTTCTTTTTGATTGATGATGGTATCGAGAGCAATGGCGGTTTTTCCGGTCTGTCGATCTCCGATAATCAGTTCGCGCTGACCTCGTCCAATCGGAATGAGCGCGTCAATGCCTATTAAACCTGTTTGTACAGGCTGATTCACGCCTTCACGGGCAATGACTCCTGCGGCGATGCGTTCGAGTGGCATGTTTTCTTTTCCTTTGATTTCATTTCCACTATCCAGCGCTTGTCCCAGCGGGTTTACCACTCGTCCGATGATATCTTCACTCACGGGAATGGAGAGAAATTGATCGTTGGCATTAACGAACACTCCTTCACGGACATCTCCTCCGCTTTCGAGAACAAGCGCTGATGCCGTATTTTTTTCGAGGTTCATGACGAGCGCTTTTGCTCCGATGCCTTCGATCGTCACCACTTCGTTCATTCGGAGTCCTTTCAGACCTTTTATCAGGATAACGCCGTCTTTAAAAGATTGGACGATGCCTTTTTTGCCTTCGGTATCGGATGTTCCTTCTTTGATTTTCTCAGTGAGGACGGTTTCGATTTTGTCGAGAAAGGATTGGAGTGAATGGGTGGTGCTCATAGTGAGGGTATGAATGGATTAAGTTGGGAACCTCTGAAAATTGTGCACTGCGTCGTCGACTACGCCATTCCCTCGTCGCCGTACCGTCGCGTACGGCTCCGTCGGGAGATGGCTTGTCTCCTCGCATTGCAACAATTTTGAGAGGTTCTGGTCGTCGTGATAGCAATGTTTTTCAGAGATTTCATGGAATGTTGATGGTAGTAATGGTATTGATTCGTGAAAACCACGATTCGTCGAGAGTTTTTCCGTTTGAGAAAATACGCATGCCGCCGATGAGGTTTCGATTTACTTGAAAAATTGGAAAAATCATCGGGTTCATTCCGAGGAGTTTTTTTCGGATTTCTTCGCGGAAAGTAGAAGAAATGTTTCTGGCGGTTTGAACGATCGTTGATGGACTTTTTTTTGTTTTTTCAAGAAATCTTGAAACTTCTTCCGTGATTTCTTGATATGAATTTTCTTCCAGTGTTTCGAGAAGCATTGTTCCAAACAGGCCGTATGTTTTTGGAACGGTTGAGTTTGCGTGCGTCACTTTATCGAGCAGGGCGGCAAAGTCCGTGACAAGATAGCGCGAAAAAGTTTCAAGAAATTTGTTTTTCTCAAATGTTTTGTAATTTTGAATGTCATAGAGAAATTCCGTTTCGGAAATTTTTCCCAAATATTGTTCAAATATTTCAGGAAACAGATTTTTTCCCGAAATAAGTTCCCTCCTTCCTTTTTCATCTTTTTGGAAAAAGTTTCTGTGCTCTTTTAAAAAGGCGAAAATGTCGTGCAGGAGAGATAAAAGAAGTGTGTTGATCATAATTATGCATTTTTTCATGCAGAGATCCTTCGACTTCCTGTCGCTGGTGCGACAGGAGCGCTCAGGATGACAATGTTTAAAATTGTTCAAGAAACCGCAGGTTGCCGGATGTTAAGAGGCGGATGTCGTTTATGCCGAATTTCAGCATGACAAGGCGTGTTAGGCCGAATCCAAAAGCCCAGCCCTG
>JACRIC010000120.1 GCA_016235915.1 Candidatus Peregrinibacteria bacterium | reverse complement strand
TCTTCGTGGATTTTAATTTTTTTATAACTGGCATCAATGGCCTTGAGCAGATTTTCGAGGGTTTCTTTGAGAAGTTCTTCCATAGATATGTAAGATTAAGGATTATTTTTTTATGACCGTTACCGTTGGTTCGTCTTTGGTAATTTCGCGATTTACCACCACTTGCTGTCCGATTCCGAAAATCGTAGACACTCCCCAGTAGAGTCCTACTCCCGCCGGCACTGATGCCGTAAAGAAAGCAATCATGATCGGCATGAAATACATCATGGACTTATTCATGACTTCCATATCCATTCCCTCCGTTTTTTTCTCATCATCTTTTTTTGGTTTTTTTTCTTCGGCCTTTTTCTTTTTTGCCATCGCGAGTTTCATTTGAAAAAATTGCAGGCCGCCTATGAGAATCGGCAGAGGAAAAATATTAGATTTTGTGAGATCGAGTATGTTGAGAAAATTAGTGCTGATGGAATTCAGCGGGAACTCTCGGAGCAGGGGATAAAGAAGAAAAGCGTTATCGGGATTTGTGGCGCCTTGCACCACATAAAAAAGCGCGATTAACACCGGAAATTGTATGAGAATCGGCAGACAGCTTCCAAAAGGATTTACTTTGTGTTCTTTCCAGATTGCCATCGTTTCCTCAGCAACCTTTTTTTGATCATGACCGTGCCGTCGTTTGACTTCTTCCAGTTTTGGCTGGATTGCCTGCATTTTTTTTTGAGCGCGCATGCCTTTTTGCGATGGAATGAGGAGTATGAGTCGAATGAGAATTGTCAGCAAAATAATGGCCGCGCCGAGGCTGTGGGCAGGCAGGATTTTCGCAAAATAGATGAGAATATTGTAGATCGGCCGATAGAAAAAATTTCTCCAGAAAAGCGTAAAAGATGACTCGTTTTTTATGGTGATTTCTTGTGAAGTGAATGTTTTTTTCTCATTTCCTGTTTGCGCGGTTATTTTTATTTGATATTTCCCAATGTCGTTAAAAAGTTCGTGGTTCCACGCGTCATAAGCGAGGGTGATTTTTTGAGCGGGCTCAATGGTTATCGGTTGCGTCCAGCCGATGTTTTCGCAGTTTGCTTCTGTGGTGACATGCTTTTGTGTCCACTGCGAGTTTTCGGAAAAAAACACATCAAAAGGTTCTTCAGGACATTCGTTTGGAATCGTTATCGCGGCAGAGGTGTTGTTTTTGAGAGTGAATTTCACCATTTTCCCTCGCGCGATTTCGGATTTTATGGGAGTGATGATGAGTCCTTCGGGTTCTTGTTCTCTATTTTTCCCGGCGCTCCATGCGTTTTTCAAAAGCAACAGCCCGGATATAAAAATTACCATCAAGAAAAGAGCGTTTTTATTCATTGGAGGTATTGGAGAAGAAAATTGATTTCGTGTGAAATTTTTTGAAAATCCGTTTCAAAAATTGATTTTTTAGGAATGATGATGCAATCGTCATGATGAGAAGGCGAAATTTTTGGCAGAGAGAGACGAAGCGCTTCGTATATTTGTCTTCGGACGCGATTTCGTTTTACGGCTGATTTTTCAAGTTTTTGACTGGTTATCACGCAAAATTTGTGATTTTCCGTTCGGTTGGGAACATATTTTGCGAGAAAAATGGGGCTTTGAAATAATTTTCCACGTTTTAGAATATACTCGATATTGTTGGTTTTTTTAAGGCGAAATTGTGAGGGCAGCATTGAGATTTTTAAAAAAACCTTTCGGCAACTTTGTGACCGATGGCGATTATAGCATGGTTTGCGGTCAAAACCGCTTTTTTATACCGTGAGTCTTGTCCGTTTTTTGGCGCGGCGTCTGCTGAGGACTTTTCGGCCATTTTTTGTTTGCATTCGTGACAAAAATCCGTGGACTTTTTTCCGTTTTTTTTTCTTGCTCTGACTTATCATATGGAGAATGAGGTAAATTTCCTAGAAAGCTTTAGGAACCTTTATATTGTTTGTAAAGGTTTTGAGGTGAGAAGTCAAGGTTTGGAGAAAGTAATTGCTCACAAATAGATTTAAAAAAGGGGCGGGGCATTTCCCTTTCGTCCTGCCTCCGCATTGACCGTCCGGTTACTCGCTTCTTCTGATAACGCGATTGGCAGACGCGTTATCAGATAGTCGCTTGTAAGGACGGTTCCCAATTGCTCGGCAATGTCCTCAAGGGAAAGCCCCGCCCCTTTTTTCTCTTGTGAGGAAGTTTTTTAAAATATTTTTCCCCTCTGGCGTTCCGATTGATTACGGATGAAACTGGATTCCGAAAATGGGAAATATTTTATGCCGTAATCCCATGATGATATTTTTTTTGCCCTGTACCCATGCGGTTATTTCGAGTTCTTCTGGAAACGTTTCAGGATCAACCATCAGTGAATGATACCGCATTCCCTTGAGTGGATTTTGGATTCCTTTAAAAATATTTTTATCTGTGTGCTCAATCAGACTTTCTTTTCCGTGCATAATTTCCGGCGCGCGGATAATTTTCCCTCCAAACGCCGACGCGATCCCTTGATGGCCGAGACACACTCCGAGCAGTGGCAGAGTTTTTCCAAATCGCAGAATCACTTCTCGGCAAATGCCGAAATCTGAGGGTTTTTCCGGTGTTCCGGGACCCGGTGAAATCACGATATGAGTCGGTTTCATCTTTTGAATGTCCGAAATTGTGATTTCATTATTGCGAAACGTTACGGGATTGCCCCCCAGTTCGCCGATGTACTGGTAAAGGTTGTAGGTAAACGAATCGAAATTATCGAGGATGAGTGTTTTCATTTGAACTGCCTTGTTTTCGCGGTTGTATGTATCAAGAAAGTCTATTCTCAAGAGTTTCCATTTGAATTCCCGTCACGCTTAGAGTACATTAAAGCTTGAAGTTTTTTAACTATAGGAACCTTTGAAAAACGTACCATCTACTGCAATTCTACCATTTTGGCTACCAGACACGAGCACCGCGAGTGTCCTCTTTTCTTTTTCTGGAAGAGAAGACGCACTCCACTTCGTTCCGTGCGTGACTTTCGTCGCTTTTCACATTTTTCGCTCAAAATGGTAGAATTTCGTTACGCAGTTACG
>JACRIC010000116.1 GCA_016235915.1 Candidatus Peregrinibacteria bacterium | reverse complement strand
AGCAGTCCTCTTCTCGAATGATTATCTTTCGGATGTCTTTCGAGATGAGTACTCAACTCCTTAATTCTTTCGGTGAGAATGGCGATCTCTACTTGTGGAGAGCCTGTGTCTTTCGTATGAGTGCGGCTTCCCTCGATGACTTTCTTTTTTGCGACGCGTTTCATTGAAAAAATCTATTAAAAGTATCTATTCAAAAGCACCGAAAGTTACTTTAACAAAGATTTTTGAGATAAGCAAGCCTATTTTGTTTTCACAACCACTTTTTATACTTAAAAAATCCCAAAAGTACGATCGTAATCGCCGCCATCATTCCGAGCAGTATTAAAAAAGACATCTCGTCGTTGGCATAAGGAAGGCGCGAAATATTCATTCCGTAGATGCCGCTTAAAAGCGTCAGAGGCAAAAGTGTCACGGAAAAAATGGTGAGGGTTTTTATGATGTTATTCGTATTGTGCGAAATGATGGATTCATTGGTATCCTGAAGCGATTGCACGAGGGCTTTGAAATTTTCGAGACTGTTATAAATTTTTTCCGCCTTATCCACCACATCGTCGAAATACACCTCAAGGTCTTTTGGCAAAAATTTCTTATTTTTATGCTCCAGCTGTGCCACCACGGCGCGTTGCGGCACAATCATCCGGTAGAGCGTAATGATATTTCTCTTGGTTTGCATAATATCTTTCAGCATGTCCCTCTGATGAATTTCTTGATCGAAAACATCTTTTTCAATCTCGTTTATGTCGTCTTCTATGTCGTCTAAAATCGGAAAACAGCTGTCAAACAACGCACGCACCACTTCATACAAAAGATAGCCCGTCCCAGATCCCATGATTTCCTTACGTTCTTTCAGCTTTTCCTGCACTGTCTGAAACATTTTCTCAAGCGCTTTCAATTCCCCATTGTGCAGAGTGATGAAATAATCCGGTCCGATAAACATCTTCAGCTCTTCGACTTCCATTCTTTTCCGGATTTTATACGGAAAATGGAGGACGATGAACAGATAATTTTCGTATTCATCAATTTTCGAACGTTGATTTCCCTGCAGACAGTCCTCGAGATCCAGTTCATGAAAATTGTATTTGGCGTAGAGTTTTTCTACCGTCTCCTTGTCTGGCACCGCGATATCCGTCCATTCTATGCCTTTATATTTGATGAGATTTTCGTACATGAGCTCATCTGAAAAAGGTTGGCGAGAATTTCTGATCTTTTTTAATGTACGAGGCGCGGTATAGAATGTCAACTTTTGGAATTTGACTCGCACTTCACCCCTCGTCATACTGCGAGCATGGATTATCGACAAGTCATCAAGGAGTCTTGGGAATTTACGCAAGAAAACAAGCGGCTTATTTTCTGGTACGGGTTTGTGCCCTCTCTCCTCACGACGCTGGTCAGTGTCTTGTTTTTCACGTATCAAATTATCGCTACCTATAAAAGCATCACTGTTTCCGAAGGGGAGCATACAAGTTTTCTGCGCGAGGTCATTGAAGCTCTCTATATTTTCATCAAGACGCATCCCACTCAAGGCATTATTTTCATTATCGCCGTTTTGGTCATCCTGTTCTTCTATCTTGTGATTCCCACTCTCTGCCAAGGAGCGCGCATTCAGCTCATTTCACGGCAATTAAATGGCCAAAAAACTCGGATTCGCGATGGTCTGATTTACGGCATGTTCAGTTTTCTGCCGCTTTTTGAATACCATGTGGCGATCAAAACTTTTAGCATTGTGGCGATTCTGACGGAAGCGGGTTTTACGCTCAGAAATCTCGGCATGGGGTGGTTTAAAGCTCTCATTATTCCGTTCCTGTTTTTCGCGCTTGTGGGACTGGTTCTTTCCCTTATTTTCACATACACGGAATATTTTATCGTTATTGACAAAACTCCGACTTTTCGCTCGATCATTGCCAGTTGCCGACTGGTTCTCTATCACTGGCAAGAGACTTTTCTTATTTTATTGCTCATGTTCCTCATTACCCTGCGGATCATTTTCAATATTTTACTTGTTTTCATCATTCCCGCCTTGGTGATTATTCCCGCGGGATATCTGGCCACAAAAACGCTGGCGACCATTGGTGTGATTATTGGCATTATTCTTGGACTTGTTTCTCTTTCCTTTGCGGCGTATTTTTCTGGAATTCTTGAAGTGTTTACTTCAACGGTCTGGGTGAAAACATTTCTCTT
>JACRIC010000117.1 GCA_016235915.1 Candidatus Peregrinibacteria bacterium | reverse complement strand
TGGAGACGGAAGTTCTCATTACGGAGAAACAGGAGGCGTCCGGACATACTCGAGAGGAAGCAGTCATGATATTAAACCATAAAGCGGCATTGGATTATATCCGAAAGAATGTCGAAATTTTTAAGACTGTGAATGTTTCAAAAATTGATAATGTTCATTCTTTGCTTACGAGCAATTTAAACATATTGTGTGGTTTACGAAATCGTACTGTTGGTATTACCGGTACAAAATATAGGCCGCTTGATACTATATTTCAGATTCGAGAGATGCTCGAACACATGTGTTCTTTGATAAATAGCGAAAAAAATCCCTTTAGCAAGGCGGTTTTGATTATGATTCTTATTGCGTATATTCAACCGTTTGAGGATGGGAATAAACGAACGAGTCGGCTTATGGGTAATGCGGTTCTTATGGCGTACGATATTTGTCCTTTGTCATATCGAAGCGTTGATGAGGTGGAATATAAAAAAGCGGTTATATTGTTTTATGAACAAAATAATATAGGGTATTTTAAGAAATTATTTATTGAACAATTTGAATTTGCGATAAAAAATTATTTTTTATGAAAACTTTTGTTCCTCAATCCGTTTTGATCAAAAAAATTGTTCAAGAAAATGCGATGGTGAAGTCGTATATTCTGAATGTGTCGGTTGGCGGAAAACCCGGGCAATGTGTGAATGTGTGGTTGCCGGGAGTTGATGAGAAACCGATGAGTATTGCGGATGATGATGGGAAAAATTTGACGTTGGCGATTGGTGCGGTGGGGACGTTTTCCAAGGCGCTGACGGCTTTGACGGTAGGAGAGAGGATTGGAATTCGCGGGCCGTATGGGAAGGGTTTTACATGGAGGAAAAAACAGCATCTTATTCTGGTGGCGGGGGGTTATGGCGCGGCGCCGCTGTATTTTGCGTCAAAAATGGCGTCGCGAGATGAATGCCATATTGATTTTATTTTGGGGGCGAGATCGAAAGATCAGCTTCTGTATGAATCGAAATTGCGGAAGTTAAAGAATCTTCGACTGCATATTGCGACCGATGATGGGAGCCGTGGACATAAAGGGTATAATGTTGAGATTTTGGAGAGACTTTTGAGGGGGGTGGAGAGAGAAGAGGGGATTGCTCCGCAGAGCTTCGCAATGACTTGTGGCCCAGAAATGATGATGAAGCGCGTGTCGGATATTTGTTGGAAATATACAATTCCCGCCCAGATCAGCGTAGAGCGGTATATGAAATGCGGTTTTGGGATTTGCGGGCAATGCTGTGTGGACGATTCAGGCGATCCTGTGTGTGTAAAAGGGCCGGTGATGACGAATGAGGAGGTTCGGAAGATTAAAGAATTCGGAATGTATCATCGGGATTCGGAGGGAAGGAAGGTGCTTTGGTGAACCTCTGAAAATCGTGCACTGCGCAGTTTACCCTGAGCTTGTCGAAGGGTTGGCCGCGCCGTTTTTTCGCAATGACAGAATTACCCCAGCTTCCGAAATACAAATTTTTCTCCGTCAAATGTGCAGGTGAGCTGATCGCCTTCCGCGATTTCTTTTTTGAGAATCATTTTTGAAAGGGGATTGTCGATTTCTTGCTGAATGATATATCGAAGCGGGCGGGCGCCGAAAACCGGATCAAAACCGAGTTCCGCGAGTTTTTTTCTGGCACTGTCGTCCAGACTGAGGCTGATATTTTTTTCCTGAAGATTGTCGAATGTTTCACGAAGCATGAGGTTGATGATGTTTGCGATATTTTCGCGGTCGAGGAAATTGAAAAGAATAATGTCGTCAAAACGGTTGATGAGTTCCGGACGAAGGAGATTTTTTAGTTCTTTTACCAGCGTGTTTTTTTGTTCGCGCGGTTCGAGAGATTTTATTTTCGCAAAATCAATGGTTTGACCGCCCAGATTTGACGTGCATATCACAATGGTATTTTTAAAATTCACCAATTGCCCTTTCGCGTCCGTGAGCTGGCCTTCGTCCAATATTTGCAAAAGGAGATTAAAAATTTCCGCGTTCGCTTTTTCGATTTCATCAAAAAGAATCACGCTATACGGTCGCAGACGAATGGCTTCCGTGAGCTGACCGCCTTCTTCATAACCAATGTATCCGGGAGGAGCTCCGACGAGACGCGCGCTCGAATGTTTTTCCATAAATTCACTCATGTCGAATCGGATCAGCGCGTTTTTTGTGCCAAAAAGATATTCCGCCAGCGTTTTTGCGAGCTCGGTTTTCCCCACTCCAGTCGGTCCCATGAAAATAAATGATCCGATTGGCCGGTTTTTCTTTTTGAGTCCCGCTCGATTTCGCAGAATCGCTCCGGAAATTGTTTTTATTGCGTCGTTTTGTCCCACGACGTTTTGCCGGAGAATTTCCTCGATATGCAAGAGCCTTTCGCTTTCATCTTCTCGGACATGAGAAAGCGGAATGCCTGTGGACTGTGAAACAATTTGTTGAAGGGTGAAAGGCGTGAGCGTATTTGTTTTTTCGGCGGTGATTTCGCGATATTCTTTTTCGAGTTGAGTGATTTCTTTTATGAGCGATTCGATTTTTTTATGATATTTATTGGCCAAAGGGATATTTTTTTGGTTTTCCGCATTTTTTTGACCTTCTTCATGGTATTTGAGGAGCGCTTTTTTTGTTTCCAGTTCTTTTGGAATGGAAAATTCCGGAATTTTCAGGCTGGCGCATGCTTCATCAATCAAGCCGATCGCTTTATCCGGAAGCAGACGATCGGTGATGAAGCGTTCGCTCAAAGTTACGGCGTGTTCGAGCACTTCGTCCGGAATCGTTATGCCGTGAAAATCTTCGTACTTTTTTTTCACGCCTTTTAAAATAATAAAGCAGTCTTCGTGACTTGGTTCTGCGATATACACCGGTTCAAATCGTCTTTCGAGCGCCGCGTCTTTTTCAAAATATTTTCTATATTCCGCTTCGGTGGTGGCGCCAATTGCCTGAATTTCTCCGCGAGCAAGGGCGGGTTTGAGAATATTTGCGGCGTTATCGGTGCCTTCTTCCGATACCAGCGTGTGGATTTCGTCTATAAAGAGGATAATTTTTCCGTTAGAATTTTTTACTTCGTCAATGATGCGTTTGAGCCTTTCTTCGTATTCGCCGCGTTTGGAAGCGCCGGCGATGACTGACTGAAGAGACAATTCGATGATTTTTTTATCTTGCAGTTCAGGCGGGATTTTTTTCTGGGCAATGAGTGTCGCAACTCCTTCCACAATGGCTGTTTTTCCCACTCCCGGCCCGCCGAAGAGGATAGGATTGTTTTTTCGGCGCCGGCAGAGGATTTGAATGATGCGTTCGGTTTCATTGAATTGGTCGATGACGGGATCGAGCTCGCCTCTCTTTGCTTTTTCTACGAGATCGGAGCCGAATTCCGAGAGAAAGGGAGTGAGCGGTTTCCCTTCGGCGCCATACATATTTTTGAGAGTATCGAGCGCGGTTTGATAGGAGAGGCCGTGCGTTTTCCAGATATTTGCCAACGATGGGTCGAGCGTAAATGCTAGAAAGAGATGAATGGGCTCGGTGACGGTGGCGCCGAGTTTTTCCGCTGTGCGAGCGGCAGTGTCCATGACGGGTTTTATTTCAGCGGAAAATTGGAGGTCGGAGATCGCCTGTTTTTTTTCGGGAATTATGCTTTTTTCGAGTGTTTCTGTTATAGCGGTTTCATCGACGCGCAGAGTTTTCAAAAGGCGTGATATGAGGTCGTCTCCGCTGTGCATGAGCGTCAGAAGGACATGCGTTTTTTTGACGGAGGTTGCTTTTTGACTTATGGCAAATTGTTTTGCAGAGTCGAGAATTTGCGGGATTTTTGGAGAGAAGGACATTTTGTTATTATGAGTTATTTGTTATTAACGAGTTGATGACAGAGGGGTCAAGATCAAAGGCTAATCGCAGAGAATGGAGTGTCTCGCGGGTTTTTGTTATTATTTCGACTTCCACGTCAATTGGAGTCGTGAAAAGTTCGTTCATTGATACGGTTTTTTCCGAGGATGGAGCGATTTTCATGCTTGCAAAAATTTCTTCGAGCGTGATTAAGGCTTCAACTGCCTGTTGTTCGGCTTCTTGAGTTTTTTCTGAAGCGATTTTTTGGCCTTCGGGTATCGTTTTTGCGCCGAATATTCTTCTCACGATTTCAAAGAGTTCCGTCATGTACGCCATGGCGCCTGTTTCGGATATTTCAGGCGTTTCGATGGTTGGAGTTATTGCTTTTTCGAGAGTAACCTGTTGAGAGATTCCCGATCGGGGAATAGCGGAACTTGAAATTTTCCCGTCGGAAAATTTCTGGTCGAGAATGACAGTACGTGGTTGCGCGATTGTTTCCGGTATGGCTCTTGTCGCTGTTTTTTTTGCTTTTGCTCTTTGTACTATTTCTTCAAAATTGGCTTCGTATCGGGCAATCACGCTTTCATTGATTCCTTTTTGCAATGGCTGACCTTGTGTCCGTTCGGCAACTTCTCTTTGCAGAACGGCGGTGAGTTCCGAAGCTAATTTCTTTACCGCATCTTTTCTTTTTTCCAGTTGATTCATTCTTGTTTTTATTTCTTGTATTTCCTTTGTTGTTTTTGGAGCCTCTTTTTTTTCTTGACCCATTTCGTATCGTATTTGCATTTTTTCTTCAGGTTTTTCGATTTCGCGGATTTCCCATCCATCCGGAATAAAGGCTCTTTGATCGCGCATTTGTCCTTCCATTGCCCAGTGACCCTCGAAATTTTTTATGGCAGGATTATTTGGAATCCAATAGATAACACGTGTTTCACCGCCATTT
>JACRIC010000114.1 GCA_016235915.1 Candidatus Peregrinibacteria bacterium | reverse complement strand
TTCAATCTATCTTTTTCTTCTGCGTAGCCCGAAACCAGTGAGAATGGCGCGTTTTTTATTCTTTTTCTTTTCGTTGTGCAGTGTAGACTTCTCCACACGGTCTCCTATAACAAAAAATAGCGATATCCTATAAACAGCACATATATGCCGATAAATAAGAGTATCCGTTTCGTGAAATGGCGGTAGTTTGGCTTATAAAATTTTTTCGGATTGAATTTATGTTTTAGGAGAAACTTGAAAATATCCCAAGTATAGGTGATAAAAACTAATACCGAAGCATACGTCACCAGTTTCACATTCAGGTACATGTTTGTGTAAAAAAATGTGTCTGGCCAGACCATCGGAGTTGCCCCGATAAGATATCCTGCAATAAATACGAAAAATATGTGAAATGCCTGATCTGTGAGAAAAAGGACGAGTTTGTCCTCTGAACGACCGTTCAGCGTCAGCTTAATTTTGTCAATAATATAATGTGAAATGGCGAGGAGCGTGATAATGAGCCAATTCTGGAGATATATCAAATATGGAAGCAGAAATATACTTGAAATAAGCCAAAAAATGAAACAATGAAACGCCTGCCCTTGCCAACCGCGATGTTTCCAGCGTAGAAGCTTTTTGGGTTGGAGCGTAAAGTCCGCTATCAAATGCGATAAAATGAGGTAAAAAGTTGGCATGGTTTCGGGAAATTTTTAACCAAAATTTCTAAGTTTGTCAAATGAATTTCTAAAAACTCAGTGGTTTTTTTCGTTGTTTTGCTTGAGTCTCTTCACAAATTCTGCGCTGATATGGTCAGCCATATGCTGATCTTTCAGGAGAAGGGCGCAGAAATCCTCTTTGTTGAGAGCAAAAAGTTCACCCTCGGTTTCTGTTACGGCGCTCGCGTTTCTCGGTTCGTTGGAAAAAAGCGCCATTTCTCCGAAAAAATCGTTTTCGTGAAGGGTGGCGACTTTTTCGTGATCGCGCGTGATGTTCACACTCCCTCTTTTGATGATATACATGCTGTCTCCTTCCTTTCCTTGAATGAACACTTCATAGCCCGCTGGAAAATATTGGAGGGTAATATTTTTGATAATAGCGCTCTCATCCTCTTCGTTCAGATTTTTCAGGATGGGAATTTTTTTTAATATCGGGAGGATGGAGAATTTTTCCATAAGATGACGGGTTAGGCGCTTTCGTTTTGTTATTTTACCATTTTTTTGATTTTCATGCAAAGATTTTTTCGTAAAATTTTCCTGAGCGAAATTGTTTTTTTGTTTATTTTAAGCCATTTTTCCATTTTTCATATTTGACTTTTTATATTTTTAATGTTATAATTTTGCAATGATTGGCGGATTGGCGTAAAAAATGACATATCTTATGAATCAAAACCTTAAACTCATCATTATCGCCATTCTGGTGTTTTTCATCAGTATGTCGGTTGGCATGCTGGTCACGAACAATTTTGAGGCGCAAAAAGATATTTTTCCGCATTCCGCTCTTCAAAATAACCTGATTCTTGCCCATCCGGATACCTTGAAAGAAGTGGGGCATGTTTCTGAGGATGAATAAATCTTCAGCTTTGTTACGAGAGTTACGTCGTGGATGATTGTCAATCATTCTCTTTTTTACTATAATTTTGTCCGTCATGCTTTTTCGTTATCACGTCCATGTCTCAAAGACTCTATCAACCGCTGGCGGTCGAGAAAAAATGGCAGAAAACCTGGGAGAAAAAAGGGCTGTACTCCACGGATCTTCGCAAAACCAAAAATAAGTACTATCTTGTGGTGATGTTCCCCTATCCTTCCGGAGATAAGCTTCATGTGGGGCACTGGTACAATTTCGGAGGGGCAGACTCTTATGCTCGTCTCATGCGAATGCAGGGGCATAATGTGCTCGAGCCCATGGGATTCGACAGTTTCGGGCTTCCTGCGGAGAATTTTGCCATAAAGACCGGCGTGCATCCCTCGGCGAGTACGGCAGCGAATTGTGAATATATGCGGCATCAGCTTCGCGCCATGGGCACGATGTATGATTGGTCAAAAGAGGTGGTGACATCAGATCCGAGCTATTATCGATGGACTCAGGCGGTTTTTTTGGAACTGTATAAAAAAGGGCTGGCGTATCGAAAAAAGGCGCCGGTAAACTTCTGTCCCGGATGTCAGACGGTTTTGGCGAATGAACAGGTAAAAGATGGAGCGTGCGAGCGGTGCGAAACTCCTGTTATTCAAAAAAATCTCACGCAATGGTTTCTGAAAATCACGGATTATGCCGAGGACCTTTTGAAACATGACGGATTGGATTGGCCGGAAAAAACGATTCTCATGCAGAGAAACTGGATAGGCAGGAGTGAGGGAATCAATATTTCGTATTCGATTGAAGGCGTTGCTCAAAAAATTCCTTGTTTTACCACTCGGCCTGACACGAATTTCGGAGCGACCTTTATTGTTGCGGCGCCGGATAGTGATTTTGTGAAGGGAAATATGGATCTTTTTCCTCAAAAAAAAGAAGTGGAGGCGTATGCGAAGGCGACTGCCCGAAAATCCGAACTCGAGCGGATTGCTGAAGGTCGAAAAAAAACGGGTGTTTTTACGGGATGGAATGCGGTGAATACGCTCAATGGTCGGAAAATGCCGATTTATGTGTCGGATTTTGTGCTGGCCACGGTGGGAACAGGAGCGGTGGTGGGAGTTCCTGGCCATGATCTGCGGGATTTTGAATTCGCGAAGGCTTTTGGGATTCCGATTCTTCGGGTGGTGGTGGGGCCGGATGGCGATACGTCGGAGATTACAAGGCCGGAACAGGTGCAGGAAGAGTCGGGAACTATGGTGAATAGCGGTTTTTTGGATGGAATGGACATTCGTCAGGCGACGGTTGCCATCATGGATTTTATTGAAAAAAATGGCTGGGGAAAGCGGGTGGTGCGGTATCGACTTCGTGATTGGCTCATTTCGCGGCAGAGGTATTGGGGGGCGCCAATTCCTATTATTATATGTGAAAAATGCGGGGATGTTCCGGCGCCGGTTTCCGATCTTCCCGTACTCTTGCCAGAAAAAGGAGTGGATTATCAGCCAAAAGGGAAAGCGCCGCTGGCTTCTGTCCCGAGTTTTTTGAATGTAAAATGTCCTGAATGCGGGGGGGATGCTCTCCGGGAAGCGGATACCATGGATACTTTTATGTGTTCTTCGTGGTATTTTCTGCGGTATCTTTCACCTCATGATGAGGCGCGGGCTTTTGATAAGGCTGTGGTCGCGAAGTGGATGCCGGTGGACATGTATATTGGAGGACCGGAACATGCCTGCATGCATCTTCTCTATGCGCGGTTTATTCATAAAGTTTTGATGGGAGATCGGACTGCCGAGCCGTTTCGGAGGCTGGTGCATCAGGGGCTCGTCACAAAAGATGGCGCCAAAATGTCGAAATCGCGCGGGAACGTGGTCTCTCCTGATGAGTT
>JACRIC010000113.1 GCA_016235915.1 Candidatus Peregrinibacteria bacterium | reverse complement strand
ATCATTGGTGTCAAACTTGGAATTACGCGACGGGGAATTCCTCTTATTTTGGGCAAACAGAAAAAACGGCAAAAAAACCTCATCTTTGAGCAACTGCACCATTGCGGAGTTCAGATTTTTGATGTTGAAAAACATTTTTCAATTTTTGGGCTAACAATGACTGAAAAAGGCATATTTTTTGAATATTGCTCTCATGTTTTTTTTCTCAGACTCCATGGTGAGGCCGCTGTATGGAATGCGCTCACGGCTCTTTTGACTGCGGAGCATCTTTTGAAAAAATGCGACCCGGTGGGGGTGGAAATGGTCTTTGGCAATATGTCTCTTCCCGGGCATTTTGAAATTCGCTCTTTGCCAAATGGAGGGAAATTGATCCTCGACGTACTCCATACTCCTGAAAGCGCTCGAAATTTTCGTCAGACTCTCGAACAGGTTTTTCCGAATCGATCCTATGTTTTTATCGCCGCTTTTTTACAGGATAAAAATGTGCCAGCCATTTTGAAACAGCTTGTTCGACCGCGCGATTCCATTTTTTTTCCCAAAATTTCCCATCCGAGATTTGCTTCGAATCATTACAAAACGGGCGATTTGTCCAAAATATTCCAAGAAATAGCCCAATCAGATTGTCAACAGAAAATTTTTTGCTTGATAGGGTCTCATTATCTGCTAGGGGAAGCCAAAAAACTCAATCTTCTTCCCTAAACCTGAAAAAAAGTTTTTACATTTTCGGTTTTTGGAGTACATTGGGGCTAATGTATTTTTTTAATCAATAAATGTATGGCTTACTCCCACAAAAACAGCAAGGGACAGACCTACTTCCTCCACCACAAAAATGTGACGCTTCGTGGCGGTCGCAAACAGACCATTTATTATTTCGCCCGTGCGGTGAAAAATGAAGGCGCTCTGGATGCCGTTCCAGCCGGTCTCAAGGTTATTGAGAACAAGAGGACTGGGCTTCCGATGCTCAAGAAGATGGAACCGAAGAGGTAAGAGCAACGATAGTCAAAGGTGGGAAGAAGTTGTCGAATGGAATTAAGGATTCGTGGGGTTTGCGTTGTGTGATCAACGGGAGGTCTTTTTTTTTAGGTTTCCGCGGCAACTTTCAATCGAAGTGGCTCAAATAAGCCATAAAATGAGATGAAATCTTTGCACGGGCAAGACCTTGTAGCAGCAAATTGCAACATGAGCGCTCGGTCGCTCTCCTTCAGGCGAGTCGACTCTGGTGACACCTCATGAGGTTATGCTCAAGATGACATGAAACTCGCTCTCCTCAAGGATTTTCACCCCCAGCGCTTTCGCTTTTTTATACTTACTTCCGGGATTTTCGCCGGCTACCAAATAATCGGTGTGAGCGGTTACGGAACTCCCGACTCTTCCTCCTGCCGATTCTATCGCCGCTTTCGCCGACTCGCGAGTCATTCCTGCAAGCGTTCCGGTTAAAACAAAACTTTTTCCTTCCAATTTTCCCGCGGATTGGGGTTTTGCTATGATTTTTACTCCCGCAGTCTCTAATTTTTTGAGTAAAATTTCTGTTTTCGGATCGTGAATCCAAGAAAAAAACGATCCGGCTACCTTCTCTCCCACTCCATCCAGATTTTCTAATTCTTCCAGCGAGAGTTTTTTTGTTTCGTTTAAAAAATCGGAAATTTGGTAAAAAGTTTGAGCGCTGGCGGTTTCCTCCTCAAAAAACCTTGCCAAGTCTGCGCTCGTTTGTTCTCCAAGATACCGGATTCCCAGCGCAAAAAGAAACTTTGCGAGCGGGATTTGTTTCGCTTTGAAAATGGCGTTTAAAAGATTTTGTATTTTTTTTTCTTGAAAAAATGGCAAACCTGTGAGATCTTGAGCGGAAAGCGCAAAAATATCGGCAGGATCGCGCACCAGCCCATTTTCCAATAACTGATCCATGATTTTTTCCCCCACACCTTCGATATTCAGAGCCGATCGTGAAACAAAATGGATAAGATTTTCGCGCTGGACCGCAAAACAATTTTTATTCGTACAACGATGAGCAGACTCGCCTTCGAGCCGCACCACCTTTCCTCCGCACATCGGACAAACCGCCGGCATCTGAAAACGGCGCTCGCCACCCGTGCGCAGATTTTTCAAAACAGAAACCACATCCGGAATCACATCGCCTGCCTTTTGAATAATCACCGTATCCCCGATTCGAACATCGAGCCGCTCAATTTCATCCTGATTATGAAGCGTGGCGCGAGAAATGACTGAACCTGCCACCCGCGTCGGCGCGAGATGAGCTACTGGGGTCAAAGCTCCCGTTCGGCCGACCTGAACCTGAATATCGAGCACCCGAGAAGTCCCCTGCTCTGCCGGAAATTTATAGGCTACGGCATAGCGAGGGAATTTCGCGGTAAAACCCATTTTTTTTTGTTGGTCACAATCATTGACCTTGATGACTATTCCGTCAATTTCGTATGGGAGATTTTTCCTTTTTTCATGCCATGACTCCATGTGATGTACTATTTTTTCCACTCCATCATATCCGCCAAATTGAACAAAAAAATTATTCACGGGAAGGCCGAGATGTTGGAGGGTTTTGAGGGTTTGATCCTGCGTTTCTATTGGATTTTTTAAATTATTTTTTCCAATTTCATAAAAGAACCCCGCCAGATGGCGCTCGGCGACGATTTTCGGATCCAGCTGACGGATGGTGCCGGCCGCCGCATTCCTCGGATTCGCAAAAGGCTCAAGTCCGAGCCGCTTCTGCTCCTCATTCACCTTTTCAAAACTCTTTTTCGGCAAATATATCTCACCGGAAACCTCAATATCTATTGCCTCCGAAAGTCGCAAAGGAATACTCTCCACGGTTTTCACGGTATGAGTCACATCTTCTCCCGTCACCCCGTCGCCGCGAGTCAATGCTTTTTCCAGACGGCCATTTTTATAATGGAGCGTGATATTTAAGCCGTCGATTTTCAGCTCGCAGAGATAGCTGATTTTTTCCCCGGGAACAAATTTCTGAATGCGCTCCGCCCATTCGCGAAATTCATCGGCAGAAAAAACATCCTGCAAACTTTTTTTGGCAGTAGTGTGCGGCACTTTTGCAAGGCGTCCGGAAAGCGCGCTTCCCACGCGCTGAGTCGGCGAGTCGGGAGTGATGAGTTCTGGAAATTGGTTCTCGAGGGAAATGAGTTCTTTTTTCAAAGCATCGCGCACGGCTTCGGATACGGTGGATGTATCGAGAACGAAATAATCGTAATTTAATTTTTCGATTTCGAGACGGAGTTTTTCGATGCGGACTTTGGCTTCTTGATGCGTTATGGTTTGTTTTTCAGACATTTTTGGGGTATAATGAGAGGATATGTCATTCCTGACAGAAAAGTCGCCGCAAGCGGCCGCTTCTGATCAGGAATTTCATTCATCATGGATTCCCGATCAGGATTCGCTTCGCGATCCTGTCGAGAATGACAGCCTCATTTTAAATCCTATGACCCTCTTTCACAACCTCGTCAAAGCCGGCACGGAAAAAGCCGTAGAGAAAGGCAAAAAATACAATCCACTCTACGATCCTGCCACGGACAATCTTCCCATTGATGAAAAAATTCAACAAGAAATCATCAATACGCCTCAAAATGATCCTACTGGCGTGGATCCGAAAGATGCGGAATTTCTGACAACCATTATGAAACTCATTGAAAAGGGAACAATCAATCTTCATCAGCCGTCCTCGCTTTTAAACCAGACGATCTATGATGCGCTGACTCCCGATGCTCAAGGAAAAGTCGATATAACCGCTTTCAATATTCTCTCGGAAATTCGGCAGATTCATGGCCTGCAGAAGGCCGGTTACACACAAACGTTTCAAATTCAAAACCTCGTTCGTCAAGTTCGCCTCAAAAAAGAGGGGCTGGAAGGAGTGAGCGGGGATGTGTTTATATTGTAATTTGATTGTATGGCGCAGGAAATACCACCAAAAAAGGAAATACCACCACTACTAGAAACCACTGATACGACACAACTTGAT
>JACRIC010000115.1 GCA_016235915.1 Candidatus Peregrinibacteria bacterium | reverse complement strand
TGCTCGGCAATGTCCTCAAGGAAAATGCCCTGCCCTCTTTTTCCCTTGTGAGCAGTTACTTTTTGTCAAAACTGTCAATGGTTTTTCGTTGACGAGGATTTTGGCGTTTGATAGAGTGGCGGCACTTTTTGAAAAATATGCCAACGAAAAAAAAGTTAAAAATATGGCTTCAAAATAAAAATCGATCGTCATCGGCCGTGATGCAGAAGCTTTGCGAGCATGATAAGCACTTCGCACAAATTGGAAAAAAGCTTGACGAGCATGACAAACGCTTTGACGGGCATGATAAACGGCTTGACGGGCATGATAAACGGCTTGAACGCATTGAAGTCCGTCTTGATCGTATTACTGAAAAACTTCTTGAGCATGATCTTCGATTTATCCGGATCGAAGAAACCATGGTCACGAAAAAAGAATTTTATGAACTCTACAACAAAATCGACTCCTTCCTGGCGTTGCATATTAAAATGGACCAAGAAGTAACCATTATGAGCCATCGAGTAGCGCGCACGGAAGAGCGACTCGACGGCCATGATACCGATATCAAACAGCTCAAGGGAGCTTTGAGCCTTTCGTGATGTGTCAAATTTTTTCCGGCTCCGCGGCTTCTTTTTCGATCAGACGGCCGTAGTTTTTGTGATTTTCTTTTTTATCGAAAAGATAGGAAAGCGTGACAAAACCAAAAAGCAAATACGGCACAATGAAGATTGTCCAGCTCATTTCCAGAAGGATATTGAAAAAGGCATGGGTAATAATCGCCAAAAGAAGCCCTTCGAGCACTTTTTCCTCATGAAACAGCGTTGGGAGTCGAAAATGAGAAATTCTGTGTAGAATTCGAAGGAGAATGAATCGATTTCTCCTGATTTCTTCCTGAAAAACCTGATCGGAGAAATAGGCGATGCCGTAATAATATCCGTAAATGCCTGAAAAAAGGATATGCGCAAATGTTGAAAAAATGGAGCGAAAAATCACCGAAATAATAAAACTCTCGGTTCCCTGACTTTCCCAAATGGAGGTGAAATACAGGATATTTTCGATGTACGCGAATCCGAGCGCGGCAATAATGGAAAATTCAATAGCGTCGTCAATCGTGCGAAAACGCCCATGATCGATGATCCGCACCACAATATGTTTGAAATATTCCTCAAAAACTCCCACAAGCATGAAGGTCAAAAGTACGCTTATCGGCAGAACGACGAATGTAAAATCGAGAATATTAGTCTCGAAGGTTTTGAAATAATCAAAGGCGTTCAGGCTCGGGAAATATTGCCAAGAATATTTGTAAAGGAGAATCGGGATAACCGCGACCATTCCGCCAAAAAAAGTGATGAATGTCCATTGTCGCGATTCCGGATTTTTTTGATAAAAAAGATATCCCCAAATAATAATGGGAATCAATGCGGCGAAAATGGAGACGATGATTCGGATGAGGGCTTCGGTTTGCATGCGGGGGAATATTTTACCTTTCTTTTATATCATGAATGAGCCCGTCTTTCACGTAAAAACTCTGTATCCCCCGATGTTGACGCTCCGGCATGTCACAACGTGTGGCGGTAATAATAGTCTGATATCCTTCGATTTTCTCCATAAGTTTTCCCTGACGCAGGCTGTCAAGCTCGGAAAAAACATCGTCCAGCAAGAGCAAGGGTTTTTGGTGAATTTTTTGCTCTCTATATTGCAGTTCCGCGAATTTCAGAGCGAGGAGCGCCGTGCGAATCTCGCCACGTGAGGCGAATTCTTTCATATTTTTTCCGTTCAAGAAAAATCTTAGACTGTCGCGATGCGGTCCAAAATTCGTTGAGAGCGTCTGAAGATCGTATGAAAGTCCGCGCGTCAAATGTTCACAATATTGTTCGGATTTTTCCTCGACCGAAAGCTGACTTCGATACGAGAGCAGAATTTCGTGAGCACTTTCTGAGAGGCTCCGATACTGCTCACCGAGTTTTTCATTCAAAAAATCGATATTTTCTCGGCGACGCACCGTGAGATACATCCCTTCTTTCGCAAGAACATTATCCCAAAAATACAGCTCTGCTGGTTGCGATTTTCCTTCGCGAATGGCTTTTAGCAGAGCGTTTCTTGCTTTCAGCGCCTTGTGATATTGAAGAAGCGCATGAAAATACCCGCTGTCAACCTGCGCATTCACCATATTGAGAAACTGTCTACCATATTCCGGCCCTCCGGAAATCAGCTTGCCATCTTCCGGAGAAAAAATAACCGCTCGCAAAGTGCCGATAAATTCGCGGTCGGAAAGTTTTTTTCCACCGGACTTGAGAATTTTTCGCGGTTCGGGTTTTTTGACAAAAGAAACCGCAAGTTCCTGACAGACTTTGCTTGAACTGACTTTCGCCTCAATGCGAAAAAAATCCTCGTCATGTTTGATAAGATTGTGATATGGCACTCCCCGAAAAGATTTTGGAAAAGCCAGCAAAGCGATCGCCTCCAGTATGTTTGTTTTCCCTTGGGCGTTTTCTCCCAGAAGCAATGTGACTGGTGAATTTTCATCAAAATCTATGCTGAGATTCTCATACGAGCGAAATTTTTCGAGTTTGAGGGAGAGGAGGCGCATGGCAATCGTTTACTTGAGCCAATTTTCCCATTTCAATCCATCAATATGTCGGAAACCCGCATCGTTTGAAACCAAAATGGCATTGTGGGCGCAAGATTTTTTAAATTTTCAGTTTTCCACTTCGAACGAAGGGCTCCAAAAATGAGCTCGCCTTTTACAATTTCA
>JACRIC010000112.1 GCA_016235915.1 Candidatus Peregrinibacteria bacterium | reverse complement strand
GCGCATTTTCGAGTTGGAAAATGAGCTTTTACAGATGGCAAATTCTATGATTCTGTCCTAGGACGGAATTTTTACGCCAGATCATTTTTCTGTGCCAGTTCATTGAGCATTTCTCGTGTTTTCGGTCCAACGTATCCCGCGGCAGGATGGGAAACATCTTCAATAATGTCGTATTGGAGCTGAAAATTTAAAACTGCGCTTGCCGTGGCCGATCCGAAATATTCTGAAGTGAGTCCGGTGAAAAATCCGAGAGATTTCAGGGTTTTTTGGAGTGTTTCCACTTCGATGCCGCGGTCACCGAGGCCGAGATCCGTGGCGATGTCTCCCTGAGCCTGTCCTGAGCTTTGTCGAAGGGGTTCTCGAAGGGTGATATGAGAACTATCGTGGTTTGACGGGTTCACTCTGACCGTTTCACTCGGCGCATTGAGAGCCAGCATCCTTTCATTGCGTTTCAGCGCGATCCGCCGTTTGGATTCGATGCGTGTTCCGAGAATGGCATTGAGCCGTGAACGAGTATTTGGTCCCACTGTCCCTGCTCCGGGCGTGGAAATATCGGCAATCAATCCCCATGCTTGTTGGAGTTTAAAAACCGCATGCTCGGTAATTTCTCCAAAAATACCGGTGGGAGTTATGCGGAGATATCCAAGACGTTTGAGTTCTTCTTGCAAGGTTCGGATATTTTCTCCGGAATCTCCTTTTTGGAGTGGCTGTTCAAATGAATATCCTTTTTCGCGAAGATCATCGTAGGATTCGAATGTTTGTAACCGTTCTCGATTTGGAGCAATATTCACGCCGAGCTCGGAGATGGCTCGTTCCAGCGCCAAACGGGTTCGGATTCCAAAATGTCCGGCTCCGAGATCATCTTCTCCTTCCACAATTCCTTTTGATTTTTGAAATTGAAAAACCGCATTTCTCGTTTCATTCCCGTAAAATCCATTGATATTCGCTTGAAAAAATCCCAGGTCTTGTAAATATTTTTGAAGGAGCGTTACTTTTTCCCCTTCACTTCCATACCAAATGTCATTCTTGAATGTTTTTGGCTGGAGAAATGGCAGATATTTTTGAATGAGCGCATTTTCCTCGGAAAAATTTTCCAAATAAAAATTTTCCGCGAGTGTGTCATCTTTTCCATACACGGTGACTTCGAGTGTTCGTTTTCCCCATGCGAGCGCTCTTTCCAGTCCCATATCCCCATGTCCCATCCATACGTCGAGTCGATCGTAGGACTGTCCCGTGTCTTCTTTGCTTTTAATAGCTCCACCTCGATCATGTACCGCGCCTATTCCTAGACCGGGGATTCCGATTTTCATTCCAAAGGGATATTGTGAAGGAGCCGCGATCATTCCGGGATAGACTTCGGTATTGTCGGCGCTCAAAACTCCATCGCCATTTAAGGTGATGTCTCCTTCATATGAGCCGGTGACATACCATGTTTGATCTGGAAGAGGGGAATAGTATGCTGAAATGGTAAAAGTTTCGGTGTAGGGAAATTCACGCGGAACGTTTTCATTGAAAAGTGATGCGTTTTCTTGCGCAAAAGCGCTGTCTGTCCACATTCCTGTCAGTAACAGTGGAATCGCCAAAAAAACGAAATGAGATATTTTCATGGTTTTTTGTGTTAATGTTTCTTTTTATTCTAACATAAAATATGATAGAAGTCAAAACGCATCCGCCCCGATTCGCTTTAAAATTTCGCGCTCCACGAATTCTTTGTCTCGGCCGTACTTGAGGCGTGAAAGCTGTTTGTAGGCCGCGGCGGCTTCCTTGTCGCCAATTTCAGTATAGGGATTTACCGGCGTAATGGAAAAAGGCTGGCTCGGTTGACCGTCGATTGAGAGCTTCATCACGGCTTTATATTTATCGATATTGATTAAATCCTGATCTGAAAAAATTGGAGCCATTTCTTTGGCCATGTATTCCGCGTCTTGTGCCCCGATTTTGTAGGCCATGATAGAGCCCACATTACCAAAAACCGCGTCTTTGACGCTTGCTTTTTTCGATGATTTATAGTCGTTTCCTCCTCCTTCGAGTTGGGCGAGATATTGGTGCGCCATGATAAGCCCAAGCCGATATTTTCGAGCCTCGGAAAGAATCACCTCGATGCTGTCGGTCACATAGTTTTGAAACTCATCGATGTACACGAAAAAATCACGACGGTCTTCTTTT
>JACRIC010000111.1 GCA_016235915.1 Candidatus Peregrinibacteria bacterium | reverse complement strand
TCCCGGGACGGAATCTACCCTGTAAAAATTTTCATGAGAATTGCAGTTTTAACCTCAGGCGGAGTTGATAGCTCGGTCGCGCTCATGCTCCTTCGCGAGCAAGGGCACGACGTAACCGCTTTTTACCTGAAAATCTGGCTTGAAGATGAGTTGAAACATCTTGGAAATTGTCCGTGGGAGGAAGATCTCGGGTTTGTCCGTCAAATTTGCGATCGTGAAAAAATTCCTTTGGAGATCATGCCGCTTCAAAAGGAATATTTCGAGACGGTGGTGGCGTACGCGATTTCAGAGGTCAAGGCCGGGCGCACGCCAAATCCGGATATCATGTGTAACAATCATATTAAATTTGGACTTTTTTTTGAAAAAATTGGCGCTGATTTTGAAAAAGTGGCATCTGGGCATTATGCGCAGGTGGTAAAAATTTCCGTTCCGGGTGTCGGCGAGCGGTTTTTTTTAAAAAAATCTCCGGATCCGGTGAAGGATCAGACTTATTTTCTTGCACGGCTTTCGCAAAAACAACTTTCGCGCATCGTGTTTCCGATCGGCATTTATAATAAGGAAGAGGTTCGGGCGCTGGCGGTGCGATACCATCTTCCGAATAATGATAGGAAGGACAGCCAAGGCATCTGTTTTCTCGGGAAAGTGCCATATCGGGAGTTTATCAGGCACTATCTGGGAGAAAAGAAGGGTGATTTGGTGGAATTTGAGACAGGACAACGGGTTGGCGAGCACGAAGGCTCTTGGTATTACACGCTTGGTCAAAGAAAGGGGATTCGTTTAAGCGGCGGGCCGTGGTATGTGGTTTCCAAGGACAGCACCTATAATAAGGTATATGTCTCGAAGCGTTACCATGAACCGGATAAACAGCGGGATATGATTCCTGTGAGCGATTTTTACTGGTTTTCCGGCCATCCGCCCCAAAAACGGCATTTACAGGTAAAGCTCAGGCATGGAGAGCATGCGTATAAAGCTGTCATGGTGAGGCTCTCGAACCATGACAAATCACTCCCTCGACCTGTCCCCCTTCGACAAGCTCAAGGTGACAGTGGAAAGCCTCATGGTGACATCGGCCGTATCCGCATCAAGGGTCGCGATCAAGGCATCGCGCCTGGCCAGTTTGCCGTGTTTTATGATGGGGAGATTTGTTTGGGATCGGCGGTGATGAAATAATCTCAAAGCCGCTATACGACAAAATATCGCATGATCCTTTTTTTGTTTAGTTCACCACTTTTCGCACGGTTGAAAAGTGATTTTTTTAAAATTCAGGAAACTCCACTCTTCTTGGGAAAGATTTATTTTTATAAAAATAATAGTTTGACTTTAATAAAAGTTAGACTAAAATAGAAGTATGATTAAAAGAAAGTTATATTCTGCTCTCAAACAGCATCTTGTACAGAAAGAGATGACGTTTCTTGTCGGTCCGAGGCAGGCTGGAAAAACCACGCTCATGATGCTCCTGCGAGATGATTTGATGAAAAATGGTCAAAAAACCATAACTTTGAATCTGGATATTGAAACTGATAAACAATTTTTTCAGTCTCAAGCGCATTTGATACAACGGTTGAGATTGGAATTTGGGAATCAAAAGGGATTTGTGTTTCTTGATGAAATTCAACGAAAAGAAAATGCCGGACTTTTTCTTAAAGGTATTTATGACAGCGATCTTCCTTATAAATTTATCATTTCAGGGTCGGGAGCCATTGAACTGAAGGAAAAAATACAAGAGTCGCTGGCGGGAAGGAAAAGAATGTTTGACCTTTCAACTCTTTCTTTTGAAGAATTTGTCAATTTCAAAACGGGTTACGCCTATGAGACGCGCCTTCCTGAATTTTTTCGCGTCGAGCAGAAAAAAAATCTGGAACTCCTCGAGGAATATCTTTCGTTTGGAGGATATCCGCGGCTCGTATTGGCGCCGACGCTCGAAGAAAAGCGTGCGATTATGAATGATATTTATCAAAGTTACATTGAAAAAGATATTATTTCGCTTTTGCGGATTAAAAAAAGTGAAGATTTCAGCCGCCTCCTAAAAGTTTTGGCGGCGCAAATCGGCAGGATTGTTCATGTTTCGGAGCTTTCCAGAATGCTCGGCATATCCCAACCGACCTTGAATGAATACATTTGGTATCTTCAAAAAACTTTTATTCTCCAAAAGGTTACGCCGTATTTTCGGAATATCCGCAAGGAAATTATCAAAACTCCGATTTTTTATTTCAATGATCTCGGCTTGCGAAATTACGCGCTCGGACTCTTTGGGATTGCCAATGATCCGTTTGACCGCAGTTTTGTGTTTCAAAATTTTGTTTTTCTGTGGCTCCGTGCTCTTGCGATGGATACGAACGTCCATATCCATTACTGGAGGACAAAACAGGGCGCTGAAGTGGATTTTATCATTGAAAAAGGACAAGACCTGATCCCTGTGGAGGCAAAATATCAGGCTATGAAACGCAAGGAAGTCGGCCGTTCCTTCACTCATTTTATAGAAGCTTATCATCCCCAAAAAGCCGTCATTCTCAATCTTTCTCTCAACGATCGAAGCTTGTCCCCTCAAACGGAAACTGTGTGGATGCCATTTTGGGGGATGCTGGAAATTTTTTGAAAAAATAAAAATGAATCTCCTTAAAAATCACTTCAGCTCTCTTGCGATGATGAATTTCTGGACGCCCGCGCGATTGCTTTTTGCATTTCCTGAGACGCCACGGCCGGAGAGTGAAGCCTTTAAAGAATTTGCCCTGGACTATGAAGGTTTTGATGGAAAAGCGACTATTGGAGATAAAGGGAAATATATTCCAGAAAATACTCCCACTATCAATCATGCTGTTTTGGATATGGTTATTCAAAGTGAAGTTGCCATTAAAAAGACAGATCCTGCCAGAGCAAAAGAAATCAAAAAACAAAGAGCTCAATATGTTGCCGTTATCACGAACAGCATCCTTCGCGTGACAAGCAGTCTCGTCCGAAAAGGAGACACGCTCACAATGAAAGGAAGCGAGGTAACAGTTACTCACAAAGAAAAAGATGGAGAAGCAAGGACGTATACTCTTGATGTTAACGAAACTTCAGGGAGAATCGTCGAACGGGCTGTCCGAGAAACGACTCTTAAAAGAAGTCGCCAAAGCATGGAGATGCTGAGTGCAGAGATCGCAAAAAAGGAGACTGCTCTAGCTACGCCACTGGATGCCAAGATAAAACTCTGATTACGAAAATCTTGTTGAAGTGAGCAATACGCGGATGGCAATCGGCAACTTAAATGTTTCGCGTAAAAGTGCGGATATCCAACAATTAAATGGCGAAGTGGATACCGCTATTGATGTGCAGAGATATAAAAATATCGATACTTATTTACTGTTAGGTTCACCGTTCGATGATGTTCTCGCGCGGATTGTTACTGATAAAACAAAAGATGCAAACTATTATAAAAATCAACCAGGTATCAAAGAAGTTTCAGATGCTATTCTCAGCTTGAGTAATCAGCGCACGCTCATGAATGCTTTAACCGTTGCTATTGAGATAAAGATTCGCTCTCTATAATAATGATCAACACTTGCCCTCGGGGTCCCATAGGAGTGATTACTATCCATTATCAAATCATCCTTGAGCCTCCACGGCTCCGCATGGATGCCTTACTCCAAAAATCCTCCAGTCTGATGCTTCCAGAGAGTGGAGTAGAGACCATTTTTCTCCAGAAGTTCACTGTGTGAGCCGTCTTCGGCAATGGCGCCGTCCTGAATGACAACAATTCTGTCCATTTTACGAATGGTTGAGAGACGATGGGCGATGACGATCGTGGTTCTACCTTTCATAAGATGTTCCAGCGCAGACTGTATTTTCCGTTCCGTGAGGGAATCGAGGGAACTGGTCGCTTCGTCCAGCACGAGAATCGGGGCGTTTTCGAGAAAAGCGCGGGCGATGGCAATTCTCTGCTTCTCACCGCCGGAGAGCTTCACGCCGCGTTCGCCGACCAGAGTCTCGTATTTGCGAGGGAGTTTTTCAATGAATTCGTCGGCGTGAGCTTTTTTCGCCGCGTCTCGGATTTCCTCGCGAGACGCGTGAGGCTTTCCAAATGTGATGTTTTCCGAAATCGTCCGGTGAAAAAGCTCGGGATTCTGAGGAACAAGAGCAATGTTCCTTCTGAGAGATTCCTGCGTCGCCTTCGCGATATTTTGACCATCAATACAGATGCGTCCGGAATCCGCATCGAAAAATCTGAAAAGAAGCTTTACGATCGTGGATTTTCCGGCGCCGGAGGGACCCACGAGCGCAACTTTTTGGCCGCCGAATATTTTTAAGGAAAAATGGCGGAAGATGCGGATGTCATTCGCAGAGCTCAGGGTGACAGCATGTTCCTGTTGCACGCGCAATGAGATTGCTTCGTCGCCTGAGAGGATAAGACGCATTCCGCAGGGCTCCATGCGTGCTCGCAATGACAGTGTACGCAATGAGATTGCTTCGTCGCTCGCGGACTTGCTCCTCGCAATGACAGAGAAGTCATCATTTTGATACGAAAAAGAAAGATTTTGAAATTCGATTTCACCTTTGGCGACCACGAGTTTTTTCGCGTCAGGCGCATCTTGAATTGGCACGGGATTTTCAAAAATCTCAACCATTTCAGAGGCGCGAGCCATATTTTCAAATAACATCTGAATCTGCCGGCCAAATTGCCAGAGCCCTTCAAAAAGCCCCAGAAGATAAATTTGAAAAAATACAAAATCTCCAACCGTGAATGTCCCCTCCCTCCACCATTTCGCGGAAAAATAAAAAAGAAGCAGTTCAAATCCCAACATAAAAACCGCTTGAACGAGATTCGAATAATTGCTCAACGTCCAGCTTTTCCTTAGTTTTTTCAAACGATCGTCGAGAATCCGCCGAAACTTTTGCATCTCGTTTTTCTCCTGCGCAAACGCCTTCACCGTGAGCTGATTTCCCAAAGAATCTGAAAGAAATGCGCCCGTGGCGGAATCCGCTTTTGCAACCAAAGCATCATATTTCATCTTCCACATGGAAAAATAAAAATTCCCAATAAGAAAAATAGCCGCCCAAACGGAAAAAAATGCTCCGAATAGCGGTTTTTCCATAAAAAATATCGTAAAAACCACTGCGATGTTTAAAAAATGACGAAGAAACTGGAAATAAACGATATCCGTGATGGATTCGAATGCCGAAATGAAACGGCCTGCTTTCCGCACCAAACTTCCCGTAAACCGTTCCTCAAAAAATCGGAGGCACTGCCGTTCGAGGCACTCAAAACTCTTGGCGTCGAGCTCGCGCATGACCGAACTTTCAAAACGCGTGGTGGCAAATTCGTTTATCCGCCACGAGATCCAAATGCCGGCGTATGAAATCGCGAGCATCTTCAGCACACCGAGGATATCCGAATATGCCGCGTCGGAAACACCTTTTGAAAGAAGATTGATAAAATTTCTCACAAAAAACGGTATCAGACTCTCGAAAAAAACAGCTAAAAACATACCGAGCACCATGAGGCCGAGCGCTTTTTTGTGATTTTTTACTTCGGGCCAGAAATGTTTAAGAATTTTTATCATGCGATTGCGAGTGAGTGCGCTGATGAGGGCGTGGTCGCGAAAAAATCAAAAGATTTTTCTCTTTTGGCACACGCCGTCCCATCCCAATGTAATGGCATATTACAGCCAAAAATGGTGCGAAGTCAAGGGGCGAGGCATCTTCGTTCGTTAGCGAGTTGAGCAATTCTCCTTGCTGTTATGTTCGATTATAATGTACTCATGTGTACATTATAATTGAACATGTTTCGAATGTTAAAGGAACCTCTGAAAAATGTACCAACGACTGCAATTTTACCATTTTGGCTCCGATTTCATAACGATGTTACATTTTTCAGAGGTTCCTAAATTTATTGGACGCGGCTTAATACACCCGCACTTCCTCTTCCAGTTCCACGCCGAAATGTCGAAAAACTTCTTTTTTCACCTCTTCGGCGAGGCCGAGAATGTCCGATGTCTTTGCGCCACCGACATTGAGAATAAAATTTCCGTGTTTTTCTGAAATTTGCGCGCCACCCATACGTTTTCCTTTAAAACCAGCCGCTTCTATGAGCTCTCCTGCGGATTTTCCTGATGAAGGATTTTTAAAAAAAGAACCGCAGGAAAATCCCGGGGGCTGTTTTTCTGAGCGAGCCTTCCGCAGAGCATCGTCCACTGCGATTTTCGGAGGAATGTCGGTCAGCGACAGTCGCAGAAATGCCTTGACAATAACCGTATTCGTTCTATGATTATTCTCCCGCTCATCCTTTTCCTTCATACTGCTCCAACGATACATGAAACGAAGCGTTCCATCATTTTTTGAAAGCGATTTTTTTTGAGCTGTCGCATTGGCGATGTCCAAAATTTCCACTTTTTCCACAAAATCTCCGATTTCTTTTCCAAAACAACCTGCATTGCCATAGACCGCGCCGCCGATGGTGCCGGGAATTCCTTGAAATTCGGCTAATAGACTTGAATCAAAGTACTGCGGCACGCCACTGCGGGACAAAACGAGCTGAAACGATCGCTGATCCTGCAATGCCCTCAAAAGATCGGCAACCGAAACGCCTGATTCCACTTCCAGAAGGGGATGGTCGGTGTTTGTTTTATCATAGGCGACCGTAATATTTCCCGCAGTGTTTTGGATCACGAGTCCCGTGTAACCACTGTCGCCAAACAGCACATTGCTCCCTTTTCCAATAACCAAAAAAGGAATTCGCAGGCTCTGAGCTTCCATCACAATATTTTCTAGATCGTCAGCTGATTTTGCGGTAAAAAAAAGATCGGCCGGACCGCCAACGCGATAGAGACAATATTTGTTTAATGGCTCACGGACTGAAATCCGACGTCGGAGATCTTCGGAAAATTGGTCTTTTTTGGAGGAGTAAATGCCCATGTGAAGCGAGTTTTGAAATTAAAATGGCTTCAATAAGCTGTAAATCGAGCTAAAATCTCTGCCCGGGCAGACTTACCGAAGAGCTCTCAAATCATAACAAGGAGGCTTCATCAAGGCAAATGTTCAGGAACCTCAATGTTTTCTGTGTATTTCAGTGCAAATTTTGATAAGAGAGAATATTGAGCTCCTGATCGTTCCAAATGCGACTCCATCA
The DNA here is from genome assembly GCA_016235915.1 of Candidatus Peregrinibacteria bacterium. Lineage (GTDB taxonomy): Bacteria > Patescibacteriota > Gracilibacteria > UBA1369 > JACRIC01 > JACRIC01. The sequence goes on along the minus strand of JACRIC010000111.1, from coordinate 4,873 downwards.
AATGCAAGTTTTTTACTTGCAGAGGCGGGATATCGAGTTTGGCGAGGGGAATTTCGCGCACATCTGCGCGAGCGCGAAAACGCGCGAGCGTCACGTGCGGGTGCGGCGCGTGATTTTCTGGTTTTACATGAAGGAGCTCGATGGCGATATTTTGTATTTTTTTTACAAGTGTTGAAAAATGGCTATTTGATTGAAGTCCCGCCCATATCATGTGAGGAGAAATTCCTTGCGGGACACAAATGAATTTTTCAAAATCCATTTCAAATGATTTAACGGAGGAGGAGACGGCTCGAATGTGTTTTGCAAGTTCGCGAATGGAGTTTTCTGGCGTTGCGCCGAAAAAATATACCGTTATGTGAAAGTTGGCAGGAGGTGTCCAACGAATGGCGGGATGCTGAAAACGGCACTGCAAGAGAATTTCTGCGATACTCTTAGGAAGAGGTATCGCCAGAAAGAGGCGACGTGCAGGAGAGATGGCAATTTCGTGAATCATGAGAAATGGTCACTGTTGCCCAAGATTCGTGGGCATTTTGATTTTATCATTTCAATACTTGAAAAAATAACACATTTACTAAAAATATATTATTTACTGTCAAGAATGTTTCTGGCAGTATCTTGGATGATGACCGAAAAACAACACGCGCAGGAAATTCTCCGGCGTTTCAAAAAAACCTATCCAGTTCGAGGGCCTTTTGTTGCATGGAAAAATCCGCTCGAGCTTCTTATTGGAACCGTTCTTTCCGCGCAGACAACAGATAAAAAAGTGAATCAGGTCACGCGCGGTCTTTTTCAAAAATATAAAACAGCTGAAGATTACGCCGAAGCGGACATTGCCACTCTGGAAGAGGAAATTTATTCCATCGGTTTTTATCGGGTGAAAGCGAAATTTCTGAAAGGGATTGGGGAAAAACTGGCGGCGGAATTTCACGGACGCGTTCCTGAGCGTTTGGACGATCTCCTCACTCTTCCCGGCGTTGCAAAAAAAACCGCGCATCTTATTCTGGCAAAAGCATTCGGGAAAATGACGGGAATCGCGGTGGATACTCATGTATTGAGGCTTTCGCCGCGACTTGGACTTTCGCAAAATACCAATCCTGAAAAAATAGGGGTGGATTTAGAAAAATGGTATGATCCGCCGCAATTTCTTGAAGTGAACGAATATTTCATCACGCACGGTCGAAAAATCTGTGTCAAAAATCCGAAATGTTCGATTTGTCCCGTGAAAGATCTTTGTCCGTCCGCGAAGAAATTTATGGTATAATCCGCGCAGAAAATAATTTTTCTGAAAAACGCTCGTGGATCTCTTCTCAATCATTCCCGTCATCCTCGGCCTCAGCCTCTTTGAGACGATCTCGAGCATCGACAATGCGGTTATCAATGCCGATGTTTTGGCCACCATGAGCCAAAAGGCGAGAAAATGGTTTCTCGTGTGGGGACTTCTGTTCGCGGTTTTCATCGTACGCGGATTTTTGCCGTGGCTGATTGTGTGGGCGACCAATCCGAATCTGGGTTTTATCGGCTCACTCACGGCCACTTTCTCGCAGGATCCGCGGATTATCGCCGCTATTGAGACGTCCGCCCCTATTCTGCTTATTGGAGGTGGCATTTTTCTTATTTTTATTTTTTTTCATTGGCTTTTTTTGGAAGAAAAGCACTTTGGTCTCATTGGAGAAAAATTTATTTTTTCGCAAGGGATATGGTTTTATGCGGTTGTTTCCATTATTCTTGCCATTATTGTGTGGGAGTCCATCCATATCAATCCATTGTTTGCATTCGGAGCGGTGGTGGGTTCGACTGCTTTTTTTATCACTCATGGATTCAAGCAGAATGCCGAAAAAGCAGAATTGAATCTTATGAAAAAAGGGAATATGTCGGATATCAGCAAAATTCTCTATCTTGAGGTTATTGACACCACCTTTTCTATTGATGGTGTGATCGGGGCATTTGCCTTCACTCTCTCCGTGCCGCTCATTATTCTTGGAAACGGGCTGGGCGCTTTTATCGTTCGGGAATTCACCATTCGCAATATCGACACTATTAAAAAATACGTTTATCTCAAGAATGGAGCCATGTATTCGGTTTTCTTTTTGGGATTTATTATGATTTTGGACGGTCTCGGGCTTACCATTCCGCACTGGCTTTCTCCGGCGGTGACCTTTCTCGTCATCGGATATTTCTTTTGGAAATCGATGAGGCATCGTAGGAATGTGGCCGAGGGGTGATTCCTCACGCATCTGCTGAAATACTTCAATTTTTGTGTCATGGTGAGGTTCTCGAACCATGACACAATCTAAAAATGCCTATCCTTCGAGAACCTCAGGGTGACATTTTCAGGATATACCGTCAAAATGCTTTACGTTTGTAAAGTTTTGTGTTATAATTCTCAGATGAGACAACCACGAAATCTCACTCTCGGCTTCCAGTATCGCCTCGACCGATTCCTCCATGAAGGATTCGCCAATGAGGAATCAAAAACCTATCGAGTGATAAACGATGTTGTCGTTTTTCTCATTTTTTTCTCGATTGCCTCCATCGTGATCGCGTCCGTGGAAGAAATCTACTTGCAATATCAGACATTTTTTGATGTTTCTGAGTATATTGTCGTCGGAATATTTACTTTCGAATATATCGCTAACATTTATGTGGCGCAGAAAAAAAGTTCTTATATTTTCGGGATTTGGGGCGTTATTGACTTTTTGGCCATCGCGCCTTCGTATCTGAATATTGCCGATTTTCGCGCCGTTAAGATGCTTCGAGTCCTGCGAATATTGCGATTTTTGAGACTCATGAGAATGCTCCGACTCCTCAAACTCGCTAAGCACGCTACGAAAGAATATGCCAAGAGTAAGGCCAGTAAATTCGATACCCTGAAAATGGATTTGCAGATTTACTTTATCGCACTTTTTTCCGTGCTCGTCATCTTTTCCACTCTGGAATATTACGCTGAAAAAGGCGTGGAAGGCACCGCTTTTACCTCTATTCCCAAAGCCATGTGGTGGGGTATTGTCACGATTACCACTGTGGGATACGGAGATATGTATCCCGTGACGGTCATCGGAAGAATCGTGGCGGCTTTTACCATGCTTGCGGGGCTCGCGCTCTTCGGACTCCTTATGAATGTTATTGGAAAATCTATGATGTCCTCTCTTTTCGGAACCACCGACCTTGAGAATGTGGATGTTTCTACAAAGGAAGCGAAAAAATAGGAGCCGCGCGTTTGTAAAATGTATACAATCGCGTATAATTCGTTTGCTGACTTTATCATGCTTTGTATGCGGCATGAACTTCTTGTTGTTTCTCTGCCAAAGCCTCACGGAAATATCGCGGGGTGCTGGTATAATGGCTATCCGATTCATAAAGGACTGTCTGAGCACAGTCTCAATATGGCGACCCTGTATGCCCATCAAAATGGCATTATCCCTGATCAGCAGAAGCTCGTGGCTGAATATGAGTATTTTATTGATACGTTAAAAAAGAATGGCTTTACGCTTCACGTTCTGCCTTTCCCTGATGCCCTCAATACCGAAGCGTCTTTGGATCATGACGCGGTTTTTATACGCGACGCTGGTTTGGCTTACCGTCAGTATTGGATCAAAGCCCGCTTCAGTTGTAAGGAAAGAGCGGCCGAAGCGGATATTTTTGCTCCGATTATTGCTGAAAAATTTAAAAAAGAGATTATTGAACTCCCGAAAGATGCCTTTTTGGAAACGGGCGAGAGTATTTATGTGGAAAGTCGGGAAGGGACGTTTTATTTTGGCGGTATTGCCCGATCAAATAAACTCGGACATGAAGCGGTTATGGACGTCATCAGGCCAGATCACTCTGTTCTTGTGGAAAGCGAGGGATACCACCTTGATACCGTGTTGGCTCCGGTGATTTCGGGCGATAACACCTTAAAAGCTCTTTTGGTAAATGAGTCGATTATAAACGCCGCAAGTCTCGCAGAGCTTCGTAAGCTCGGCATTGAACTCATTCCTGTTGATGTGGGAGATTCTTCTGGCACAGCATCTGATCTTGGGACGTATGCTATCAATATGATTTCAGCTCCCGGAATTTTGATCGGCAGTTCGCGATTTTCCACTCCCGGCATTGAGGAACTTTTTGAAAAATGGGGTATTTCGCATATTGTTACTCCGTTATCGTACTTTCGATACGCTGGCGGATCGGCGCATTGCCTTACGAATGAAATATGAATACAATATAATCGGTTTTTCTCTATAAATTCCTGCTCTTTTGCCTCTTCTCTACCACTGGAACATTATTGGACATGAAAAAGAGCTTGCTCGTCTGGAACAGGAGATTTCTGAAAATAATCTCAACCACGCGTATCTTTTTGCAGGTCCTGATAAAATTGGAAAAAATGCCATCGCAAAAACATTTGCCGGCATCCTTCAATGCGAAAACCACTTTTGTCATACTTGTCCCACTTGCATTCAAATTCAAAAAGGCTGTCATTATGATACTTTTGAAATGATCGATGACGGCGAAACCATCACCATCGATCGTATCCGCGAACTGATTGGTTCGCTCGCGCTTTCCACTCAAAGTCCGCGTAAAATTATTCTGATACAAAATATCGAACGACTCTCAGATTCCGCTATGAATGCTCTGTTGAAAAGTCTCGAAGAACCGCCGCGCCGTGTCATATTCCTCCTCACAACCAACGATCTCAAAGCCATTTCTGACACGATTATCTCACGCGTCCGTCTGTATTCTTTTCGCCTTGTTCCAAAAAACATTCTCGCACAAGAACTTCAAGCCCGATATCCTGATGTTGAGGCTCATACGCTCGACTTAATTTTTTCTTTTTTCCTCGGTAAGCCCGGCAAAGCTATCGAGCTTCTTTCCGATCCTGAACTTTTAACGCGGTATC
>JACRIC010000014.1 GCA_016235915.1 Candidatus Peregrinibacteria bacterium | reverse complement strand
TTACTCTCCTTCAGGAATTTCAACAGCTCCTCCTTCCGGTTCCACAATTTTTAAATTCACACGTGCATTATGCTTGGATCCGATAATTCGAAGGAGCGTCCGAAGCGCCTTCGCGGTTTGCCCGTTTTTTCCAATAATTTTCCCCATATCCTCCTTATTCACCTTTAAAGTAATGAGCACGCCCATCTCATCAACAGTTCTGGTAATCTCAACTTCGTCAGGATGACCAACAATCTGTTTGACAACCCATTCAATAAAATCGCGGTCAGGGCCTTGCGTGACATCATTATCAGTCATGAGGGTGGGAGTTAGGAAAATAAAATCAAAGGTCCCTTTAGCCAGCCTTGACGGGTTCCGCGGCTTTTTCAGTTTTTTCAATCTTCGGCGCAGTATCCGGCTTGGCTCCCGCTTCGGCTTTTATTGCCTTCTTATTTTTTCGTTGAAAATCCCGCCGACCAATATATTGGTCCATATTGTCCATTCCTTGACGCTTGAAAAGTGAAGCAATGCTGTCTGAAGGCTGAGCCCCTTTTGAAATCCAATACAAAACTCGCTCCTTATTGAGAACAAGAGTTTTTTCTTTGGCAATAGGGAGATAATGTCCAAGAATTTCCAAATACGCCCCTTTTACGGGAGCTGAATGTTCCGCCACGACAATGCGGAACTTGGGTTGATTTTTGCGACCGGTTCTTGTAAATCGAATTCGAAGCAAAGAATCGAAGCTAAAAAGATAAATGCGAATGGGAGTCTAACGCGAAAAAGCTCGAGAAGTCAAGCAATTTCATCAGAAGCAGGACATCTTTCTTCGATGATCGTGCGTATTTCCCTGACCGCCGGGCGCCCAAGATGTGAATTTACAGCCAAAATAAGACTTTCTCCTGAAAGAAAAATTTCAGAAGCAAGAGCGGAATCCTGCACCGAAAGCGTCAGGGTTTTATGGCGAAAAAATTTCGGCGAAATAACCGCGCAAATTTCTTCATCAAAAAACTTCGGCAAAACTTTGCGACAGGCTTCGCACACCGTCGCGGCCTTTATGGTGCGGTGCATGCCGTGGCTATTGACGACTCGGGGAAGGAGGTCTTTTAAGGGTGTGAACATGGATTTCATCATACACTCCCATCGTCTCTTCCGCCATTTTCTTCCATGAAAATTGTTTGGCACGCAGCAATCCTTTTTCCCGAAGTTTCTGCCGCAAGGCATCATCGGTGAAAAGTTTGTGAAAGGCATCCGCCATTTCAGAAATATTTTTCGGATCAAAAAAAAGCGCGTTCCCCTTTCCCGCTATCTCCGGAAGACACGAGGCATTTGACGATGCCACAGGTGTTCCACAAGAAAAAGCCTCGAGAATATTAAGCCCAAATCCTTCATAAAAAGAAGGATGAACATAAGCAATTGCCGCATTGTAAAGGGCAACAAGGTCATTTTCAGGAACAAGTCCGGGAAAAATAACCGAATCGGTAAGTCCCAACTCTCGCACGACTTGTTTGACTTCGGGATATGCAGGCTTTTCTTTTCCGGTAATAACGATGAGGGTTTTTCGAGAACTGCGCAAATGAAGAAGGTGAAACGCCCGAATGAGCCCCGTGAGGTTTTTATGATCGCGCCACACGCCGGCATAGAGAAAAAACGGAGAATGGATATGATATTTTTCGCGAACGGTTTTTTGTGTCTGATCAGATACGGGTCGAAAATTTTCGCCTGCCGCTTCATAAATGACCCGAATTTTCTTTTCAGGAACATTATAAAGTTTCACGAGATCTTTTTTCGTGTGCTCCGAAACCGCGATAATGCTCTGCGCATGTTTGAGCGATGCCGAAAGAGTGAGATGATACCCTGCGCGGTGCCACGGTTTCGTCAGTTTTTTCCCGGGAAAATAAGAAAGAATGAGATCATGAATGGTCACAATAGATGGAGCGGTGTACACTATTGGTGCGTTGAAATGAGTAAAATGCATGAGATCGATTTTCGCGTGGCGGATATATTTTGGAAAAAAAATCTGCTCCCGGAGCGAATAATGAGGCGCATTGACAAGAATTTTTGAAAAATTGGGAGCGGGCGGAACAAAAGTTTCATATTCAAGATTGTTCATAAAGAGCACAAATGCATGTGCGGGTCTTTTTTGAGAAAGAATCGCGAGATTTGAAATAAGCTCAGCGGTATATCGGCCGATTCCTGTGAAGTTTGAGCTATACATTCTGGCGTCAATTCCAATACGCATATTGAAATTGTATCACAACCTCTTCCCTTGCGCGGCAGTGCACCGTTCGCTATCATGGCCTCGCTTGCAAAGCGCGCATGGGGTGTTTTCAAAAAACAAACTTGCAAGAGTCTTTTACACTTTTCGACACTTTGGGACGGTAGTTCAGTTGGTTAGAACGCTGCCCTGTCACGGCAGAGGTCGCGGGTTCGAGTCCCGTCCGTCCCGAAGAAATTTTTGCCGTAGGCGAAAATTTCAAGTCCCCATCAATTTTTCGAAATAAAAAATATCACCGGCGTGAATAAATCATTTAATCTGATTGAAAACAATTTTCAATTTGACCTCGTTTGAGCTGAAAAATTGATGTTTTTATTATAATTTCTCGTGTATGAATCGTATAATCAAAATTGAAGTGAGACAATTTTAAAAAACTTATTGACCCCAAAAAGAAAAAGGCATACACTACTACTAATTGAAAGTAGTACTAAGTAAACCAATTCCATGCCAACCATTTCTTTCAAAGCGGACGATAATTTCAAAAACAAACTCAAACTTTTAGCCCAAAAAAAAGGAATCAATACGTCCGCCTACATTAAACTCCTGTTAACGAAAGAATTAAAAATCGAGCTCGTTGAAATCACTGAAAATGGCCTCACTGTGGCCGAAGAACTTGAAATTCTCGCTTCTGATAAAAACGATAAAATTTTTGGCCCATTTGCAACCGAAAAATCAGCGATAAAGGCTCTCAAAAAATAATATGCGAATTATTTTCACCGATGGATTTAAAAAAAAAGTACAAACACTTGCGACCAAAAATCCAAAAACAATTTGAAAAACGACTCGAACTTTTCATAAAAAATCAAAATCACCCCATTTTAAGAGTCCACCCATTGAAAGGAAATCTCGTAGGATGCAGAGCTTTTTCTGTTACTGGCGATTTCCGCGTCATTTATCGCCTTCTCGACCAAAACAGCGTCAAATTGATCGATATCGGCACGCATTGTCAGGTATATCAATGAGCACGCAAGGTCAAAAAAAATCAAACCAAATCTCCAAAACCATCCCCCTATTTTGTCTACCCCAAATTCTTGACCTCTCAATATGTTGTGGTTAATATGGGCAACACTACACAATATATGGTATACAAAAAATAATGATCTGTCCGAAATGTAAAAAACAGGAGACTCGTGTCATCGATTCCCGAGAAACGGATGAGGGATGGAGCATCAGGAGAAGAAGGGCTTGCGAATACTGCAAATACCGCTTCACTACCTTTTAAAAAGTCGAGGTGAATAATTTTATAGTGATTAAAAAAGACAATTCCCGCGAAAGCTATACCCGCGAAAAGGTCGAAAAAGGCATTTGGAGGGCGTGTGAAAAGAGGCTGGTAACGCAGAATCAAGTGGACTCGCTCATTGACGAGATAGAAGAAGCCTTGAGTCATCAGGGAAAGGAAATTGAAAGTCGGCAAATCGGCGAACTGGTTATGGAGAAGCTCCGCGGGTTGGATGAAGTGGCGTATATTCGCTTCGCGTCGGTGTATCGGCATTTTCAGGACATTGAGAGTTTCAAGAAGGAGCTCAATCAATTGTTAACAAAAGATGACAGCGCCTCAACCCGTTAACCCGTTAATAACTCATAACTTAATACTTACAATGGAATACATCCGAAAACGCGACGGAAAAATTGTTTCTTTTGACGCCGCAAAAATCATCAAGGCGGTTCAAAAAGCAAGCCGTTCCTGCGGCAAGGAAGACACGCTTCTCGCTCAGCGAATAACCGATCAGGTCGAGACCGTGCTGGAAGTTATTTTTAAAAACGGCACAGTCCCCACCGTCGAAAACGTCCAAGACCTTGTTGAAAAAATTCTTATCAAAAACAACGAAGTCGAAGTCGCGAAGGCGTACATTCTCTACCGCGATCAGCGAGCGAAAATGCGCGCCACGAAAAATGTGCTCGTTGACGTGGAAAAAACCGTGAACGAATATCTTTCAAAACAAGACTGGCGAGTGAACGCGAATTCCAATCAGGGATATTCTCTCGGCGGCCTCATTCTCAATACTTCAGGAAAGGTCACTGCGAATTATTGGCTTTCTCACATTTATGCACGTGAAATCGGAGAGGCTCATCGAAACGGCGATTTTCACATCCATGATCTTGATATGTTCAGCGGATACTGCGCGGGGTGGAGCCTTCGGAAATTGCTGGAAGAAGGTTTTGGCGGCGTGCCGAACAAAGTGGACTGTAACGCTCCTCGAAATCTTTCGGCTTGCATTGGCCAGATGGTAAATTTTCTTGGAACCTTGCAGAACGAATGGGCGGGAGCACAGGCTTTTTCCAGTTTTGACACGTACCTCGCGCCATACGTTCGGAAAATCAAGGAAGAAATGGCACAGGATTTAAAAAACACGAAAAGCGCTATGAAAGACGCGGAGCGCGAAAAATTCATTGAAGAAAAAACCTGCGAACAAGTGAAACAAGCCATGCAACAGTTCGTGTTCAATTTAAATGTGCCTTCCCGGTGGGGTACGCAAACCCCCTTTACCAATATCACTCTCGACTGGGTCTGCCCCGAAGATCTGAAAAATGAGCCGGCGAAAATTGGAAGCGAGAAAAAAAATTACACCTACGGCGATTGTCAGAAAGAAATGGACATGATAAATAAAGCGTTTATTGAAATTATGATGAAGGGCGATTCGAAAGGGCGGGTATTCACGTTTCCAATTCCGACCTACAATATCACGAAAGATTTTGATTGGGATCATCCGAACTGCGAAGACCTTTTTGAAATGACCGCGAAATACGGCATGCCGTATTTTCAAAATTTCATCAATTCCGAACTCAAGCCAAACATGATTCGCTCCATGTGTTGTCGGCTTCAGCTGGACCTTCGCGAACTGCTCATGCGAGGAAACGGTCTTTTTGGAAGCGCTGAAATGACGGGAAGCGTCGGCGTGGTCACGATCAATGCGGCGCGGCTGGGATATCTGCACAAAGGCGATTTAGAGAGTTTGAAAAAACAGCTGGCATATCTGATGGATTTGGCAAAAGAATCGCTTGAATTGAAGAGAAAAGTCGTTCAACAGAATATTGATAATGGACTTTTGCCTTACACGAAACGATATTTAGGAACTCTCGGCAATCATTTTTCCACCATCGGCATAAATGGTCTAAATGAGTGCATCCGAAATTTTACAAGCGACATCGATAATATCGCTTCCGAGACGGGCATTTCGTTTGCTGAAAACATTTTGGATTTCATGCGAGAAAAATTGAAAAACTATCAGGAAGAAACCGGAAATCTCTATAATCTCGAAGCCACTCCCGCGGAAGGCACCACCTATCGTTTCGCCAAAGAAGACCAGAAACGATATCCCGATATTCTTCAAGCCGGAACTCCTGACGCACCGTATTACACCAATTCATCTCAACTTCCGGTGAATTTTACCGTGGACGCATTTGAGGCTTTGACGTATCAGGATCGCCTGCAAAAAAAATATACCGGCGGGACAGTGCTTCATCTGTATATGGGAGAAAGAATTACCAATGCCGAATCTTGTAAAAAACTGGTAAAACGAGCGCTTTCACATTTTCGCTTGCCCTATATCACCATTACTCCGACTTTCAGCATTTGTCCCAAGCACGGGTATCTGACAGGAGAACATCCGTACTGCCCGAAATGCGATGAAGAAATCGGATACCGTCATCCTGAGGTCGTCTGAGGCGACCGAAGGATCTCAGTAATTTTATAAACTTCCTTAACCCCCTCTCCATGAATACCCAATACGCACATCTCACAAAAACCGGAACAG
>JACRIC010000107.1 GCA_016235915.1 Candidatus Peregrinibacteria bacterium | reverse complement strand
TCATAGTCGAACGAATCAAGTCTCCCACCATAATTTCCGGATTTTTCACAAAAGGCTGACTCAGCAAAGAATTTTCCTCACGAAACTTTTTTTCCTTGCCCTCAAGAATTTTTTCAATAATAGCTGAAGGCTTCCCTTCATTCGCAAGCTGTGCCGTCCAAATCTCCTTTTCTTGTGCCAAAACTTCACTGTCAACCTCTTCGGAACTTTTCCATCGAGGATTCATGGCCGCCACATGCATGGCAATATCTCGAGCCAGCATTTGAAATTCCTCATTTTTTGCGACAAAATCCGTTTCACAACGAAGATCCACTAAAACGCCGATTTTCGCGTTGGTATGGACATATGATCCGATGACACCCTGATTGGTTGTTCGGGCAGACATGCCAGCCGCCTTGGCTTCTCCTTTTTTTCGAAGAATCTCATGGGCGAGCTTTTCATTCCCATTGGCTTCTACGAGAGCTTTTTTGCAAGAAGCAAAAGAAATACCCGTCGCATCTCGGAGAGCTTTGATTTGTTCTGCGGTAACAGACATATTGAAAAATCTATTGTTTTAGCTGGTCATCCTGCTTACTATCAGCCGCAGTCACTGTCCACCCATCCGCCAATTGCATAATATTTATTTTCGAAGCAATATCAAAAAGGACCGGAATTTTCCACATCAATCCCTGATAAGCTTGAAACATGGCATACAACATGACCGCAAGATACGCGAGAAAAAGCAACAAACTCAAAATCCAAGAGATACCCGAAAGAATCAAAACAACAAAAAGAGTAAGAAAAAACGCAAATCCTTGATTCGCATGAAAACGACAAAAAGAACTCTTCGATTTCACAAAAGGCGCAACAAAGAAAGGTCCGAGATAAGCAAGGACTCCGAGCAGTTTTTCTTGAGAAGAAATCAAATCATTCAGAATGGGAAAATAATGGAAAAATTAAGAAGATTTCTTGCCTTTCTGAATCGCTGAAGAAATGGTATTCACGAGATACCGCAGAGATTTCACCGAATCATCGTTTGCGGGAATAGGATACGTGATTTTTTCAGGATCAGCATTCGTGTCAACAATCCCAAGAAGAGGAATATGAAGACGGTCAGCCTCAGCGACAGCGATGGCATCGCGAACCGTGTCAAACACTACCACCACATCCGGGAGTTTTTTTAAGCATTTGACTCCACCCAGCGCATTTTCCAGTTTTTCCATAGTTTTTTTCAAATTCAACCGCTCTTTTTTCGTATACTTATCAAATTCTCCCGTTGCTTCTTGTTTTTCAAGGTCAATAAGGTATCGAATACGTCGTTGAATCGTCTCAAAATTGGTCAAAAGACCGGAAATCCATTTTCCGGTAACATAGGGCATGTCGCACTCTTTTGCCGCCTCCTTGACCATGACATCACACTGCGGCTTCGTACTTACCAGAAGAATCACCCGACCTTCCTTCGAGGACTTCTCAAGGAATTGACAAGCCCTTTCCAGAAAAACTGCGGTTTTTTCCAGATCAAAAATATGAACATTAAATTTTTTCCCATAAATAAAAGACCGCATCTTTGGATTCCATTTCTCGGATATATGCCCGATATGGACAGCGTGATCGAAGAGTTCCTGCACAAGAGTTTGAGTCATAAGAAGAATAAAATGTTACAAGTCATTCTATTTCTAGTATAATTGGAGTTGTTTCGCAAGAGGAAGTTTAGGAACTGCTCACAAGGGAAAAGGAGCGCAGGGCATTTTCCTTGAGGACATTGCTGAGCAATTGGGAACTGTCCATACGAGCGATTATCTGATGACGCGTCTGCCAATCGCGTTATCAGAATGAGCGAGTATTTGGACGGTCAATGCGGAGGCAGGACGAAAGGAAAATGCCCTGAGCTCCTTTCACTCTTTTCGAGCCTTGTGAGCACTTACGAAGTTTAAAAAACCACACATGAACAGTCCCATGGATACTCTCCGTAACCAGATAGATCAAAGAGACAGAGAACTGCTTTCCGTGCTCGCAAAACGTTCAAAATTGGTTTCCAAACTTGCCAAAATTAAAAAAGAAAACCATCTCCCGATACGCCAAAACAACAGAGAAAAAGAAATGCTCGCCAAACGCATACTCTGGGCAAAAAAACTGAACATATCGCAAACGTGTATTCGCTCCATATTCCATGCTATTTTTCGAGATTCACGAAACTGCCAGAAAAAATCCTCCATGCCGATTGACAATTCATCGAAATTTTGATAAAATAAACGGAACTTCTCAAAAACAATACCAATGGCGTCCGAGAAGCCCATTCACATTACCATTACCCTCCCGACAAACGCGTATTTTCTCTCAGGCATTCGTGATTTCACGCTGTCGCTTACGAAAAATCTGACGGGTTTCAACGATCAGTGGGCATATCGATGTCAAGCAGTGATCGACGAACTCTGCAATAACGCTATCGAGCATGGATCGCTTCCGGGAGAAGAAATTACTATTATGTTTATCAGTGTCAAAGGAGAGTATATTGAATTTATCGTCGAGGATAAAGGTTCAAATGAAAAAGTGACTTCGGCCGATATGAATAGACTGATAAGCGAAAGGATGAGTCCGACCTACGAACAAAAACTGGGCGTGCGAGGAAGAGGTTTGCCACAGATTGTCGCAGGCTGGACAGATGAAGTGGAATATACGGACGCAAAACCAAAGGGACTGCGCGTCAGAGTAAGAAAATATGTAAAAAACACTCCAGGAAAAAAACAAAATTTTATGCAAGATATGACAAAAAATCTCGCTTTGAAATAATCCATCAACATATTTTTTTACTTTTCTCTTCCAATGACCTACGTCAATATCTCCGTTGAAAATATCGAAAGTTCTGATAAAGGAAAACCAATAAAGTTGATCAAATTCAGCGGACAGCTGGATGAGAGCAATGTCGACGAAAGCGCCAAAAAAATCTACAAACTCGTTGAAGAAAATCCCGAAAAGCTCTCGCTCATTTTTGATTTCTCCGATCTCGATTACATGAACAGCAAATCTATCGGATATCTCACGGATTGGTACGGACGCATAACCGGAAAAGATGGAAAAATTGTTATTGCCAAAGCAAAAGAGAACATTCGAGATATTCTGGATGTGGTGGGACTCACACAGCTTATTCATTGTTATCCCAGTGTTGAAGAAGCGAAACTCGCGATTATGACGAAGTAACTTGTCACCCTGAGCCTGTCGAAGGGTGACTATGAATAGCTCTAAATTATCATGAGACGCTCGGCAACCATGACAGCCTGAAGTGCTTTTTGGGCATTTGATTTCAATGTCCTCCTCTGTCATCATACAGAGGTGAAAAATATCAAATCAGCCATTGTCGCGGATTGGCTTACCAATCTCGGCGGAGCAGAGCGAGTGATTTCGTCCTTTCACCATATTCTGCCCTCGGCACCCATTTATACATCTCTCTATAATCCGACAGAAGTCGCGTTGTTCGGCGATGCGGTCGTAAAGTCGTCTTGCCTCCAATCCTTACCAAAATTTCTCCGTCGTCATCAGTTTTTCATAAAGCTCATGCCACATATTTTTGAAAATATAAATCTCGGAGAATATGATCTCGTTCTTTCGAGCAGTCATGCGTGCAGTAAAGGGGTCATCACAAAACCCGAGACACTCCATGTGTGTTACTGTCACAGCCCCATGCGGTACGTGTGGGACGATTGGCAAGAATATATCCGTCAGTACGGCATGGGGAAAATTTTTTCAAAAATGCTCATGTGGAACCTGCACAATCTTCGTTTATGGGATCGACTGGCCGCGGATCGGGTTGACATTTTTGTCGCGAATTCGCAGTTTGTCGCAAAAAGAATATGGAAATACTATCGGCGAGAATCAACGGTGATTCACCCTCCAGTCGATATCGACCGTTTTTCATCAAAAGGAGCCAAGGAGGGAAATTATTTTCTCGCCGTCGGGCGTCTAGTTCCTTATAAACGATTCGACTTGCTCGTTTCTGCGTTTAACGAAAATGGTCTTAAACTCAAAATCTGCGGAAATGGACCGCAGTATCGCAAACTGAAATTTCAGGCGCGGAGCAATATTGAGTTTTTAGGAAATGTTCCGGAAAAAGAATTACCTAAGCTGAATCGCGATTGCCGAGCATTTCTCTTTCCTCAATGCGAAGATTTCGGAATTGCGCCTTTAGAAGCCATGGCAAGTGGACGTCCCGTAGTGGCTTACATGGCTGGCGGGGCGTTGGAAACGGTTGATCCTGCGGTATCAGGGGTCTTCTTTGATCAACAAACCGTTTCAAGCCTCAATCAAGCTCTACAAAAAATTTCAAAAATGAAATTCGACCAAAAAGCTATTCGACATCACGCGGAAAAATTTTCGATTTCGCGATTTGAGAAGGAAATGACAGAATTTATTTCGTCTTCTGTAAATAATCCTTCAAGAAAATCCAAATAATGGTGGTGACGGGTATGGCGAGGATAATGCCCAGCACTCCCAGAAACTTCGCTCCCACTAGCATGGAAAATATGATAATGATGGGACTTAAACCCACCGCTCGTTTCATGACAAGCGGCACGAGAATATTATTCTCCAATTCCTGAATGACGAAATACATGATAACAACAGAGAGCGCAAGCCAAACTGATTCATTCATCCCGATAAGAACAGCCGGAACCGCCGCCATAATAGGACCGAGATAGGGAACAAATTCGGTGATCGCCGCAATCATTCCAAGCGTTGCGGCATACGGAACCCCCAAAATCAAAAGCCCAATCGTCACCAGAATTCCAATGGAAATGGAAAGCATAACCTGACCGCGAAGCCATGCGCCGATTTTCACCTTCACGGCCGCGGATTTGGAAATGATGTATTGAGTATGACGCGAAGGAAAGATGGATTTGATAAACGCATCGATGCCTCGAGCATTCAGCGTCATGAAAAAAGTAACGACCAACACCAGAATAACATTGAAAATACCGTCAAAAATCACTTTCAGCGCCTTCCATGCATTGCCCGCAACGCCCTGAAGCTGTTCTCCAATTTTCAAAAGCGCGGTTTTCACCCCATCAATCATCGTTTGTTTATCGATACCTTCAAGAAACTGGGAAAAAATTGGTTGAAGGGTATCAAAAAAGGGAATATCACTCGTACCATTGGTCGTAAGGTTTGAAATAAGGTCTCCCACACGATTCGCCAGTTCAAAAACCTGCACCGCCACCAGCGGAATAAAATTGGAAATAAAAATTCCAAGAATGAGGAAAATCAAAACATAAATAATGAGAATGCTGATACTGCGGGGAATGCGCTTTGTTTCAAAAAAATCCACAGTGGGATCGAGCGCCGCAGAAAAAAGGAGCGCCACGAAAAAAATGAGAAGAATATCGCGGATCTCAAAAACAAACTGCGTCAGGACATACAGAAGAATCACCACCAGCATGGCCTTCGCAATACTGCCGACAGAAAGATCAATCAGCATACGACTGGATTTCGGCTCAGAAGGAGCGCTATAAACAAGGGGATTTTCTTCCTGCGTTTTTTTTATTTCCGCAAGTTTTGCCTGAAGTTTTTGTTTGAGATCCGAAACCGATTGACGGCTGTCACGGAGGAGCTTTTCAAATTTTGTATGCATGCATCAAGATAAATGATCATTCCTGTGATAAAACTGTCATTCCTGCGAAAGCAGGAATCTCTCTCTCTATTGTAGTTCTTTTTTTAAAAAAGGCAAAAATTTAGGAACATAAAAAATTACACTCCTCCACTGGTGATGGCCACTTGAATGACGTTGATGACGATCCATGCCATACTGGTGACGACAAGTCCGAGAATGGCATTTAAAATGGTCTTTTTCGCTTTTTCTTTTTCATCGGAAATGCCGCCGATGGCGTATTGGAAACCTCCAATCACGATGAAAAGCACGCAGAGCGTGGCGGCAAGTTTCACGAACACATCAATGAGGTACACGATGAAGTAGGGGATCATGAACATGCGAACTCGGCCGGTTTTGATGGCACAGCCCAAAACTTTATTGGCTTCTTCTGATGAAGTAGAAAGTTTATATTTAAGATCATCAATATTACTCTTATCCATATTATTATCTGCTTTTAAATAAGTTTCGCAATCTGGATAAGTCGTTGGCGTACCCGGCAACACCGTCGCATCCTGCGCATTCACAAAACCGACGCCTGAAAAAACTGTCAGC
>JACRIC010000110.1 GCA_016235915.1 Candidatus Peregrinibacteria bacterium | reverse complement strand
GCGCTTCTTTCGTCTGCCGAGTCCAAGGCGATTGAGGTGTTAAATTCGGGGCTTTCTCGTTCTCGCGCGAGCCAATTTATTGATCAAATTCAGTCTGTTCGCGATCAGCTTGATAATGTTATTCGGGTAAAAGATCCTCGGGTGTATGCTGATTTGTCTGCTTCTGGCGTTGCGTTTTCTCCCAAAGGTTTGATTTTGGCAAAAGATACGGTGTATGTCTATACCGATAATCAGTTGTTGCGGGTGGTGCTCAATCAGGTTTCTGCGCCGGTTCGTATTGATGAAACGGAAATGGTGGTTTCCGGATCGTATTTTGAAGATCGGGATGCGCTTGTTTTTCTCATGAAATCAGGACGCGTGGTTGAGTATCAAGATAATCGGTTTTCTTTTATGGATACGGATGATGTGAAATGGAAAGGCGGGGTGGACATTGCGGCTTATTCTAATAAACTCTATATCCTTTCCCCTGCGGAAAATCAGATTTGGAGGTATGTGAGGCGGCGGGATAAATACGGATCAGCTGAAGCGTATGCGGTTGGTGGAGATTTTAAAGAAGTTGTGGATCTTGCCATTGACGGTTCGGTGTATGCCCTGAAAAAATCAGGAGGAATTTTAAAATTTTATACAGGAAAGGCTGAAGATTTTGTGATCAATAAAGCGCCGATTACCGCACTTTCTTCCCCAACGAAAATTTTTACGGATCTTGATTTGAGTCAAATTTATATTCTCGAACCTTCGGAGAAGCGGGTTTTGGTTTTGAATAAAGATCAAAAAACTGGCAATGTCATTTATAATGCGCAGTATGTTTTTGATTTTGAAATTCAGGATATAGCGGTGGAAAAGATGAGTGGCAAGCTCTATCTTCTGGCTGGTTCGAAGATTTATGAGGCAGGGATGTGAATTGTGGAACCTCTGAAAAATGTACCATCTACTGCAATTCTACCATTTTGGCTCCAAATTCTTCACCGCTCCTTGACGTATCTTCTCTGATACGCCTTCGTCGCGGTTTAGAATTTTCGCTCAAAATGGTAGAATTTCGTTGCGAAGTTACATTTTTCAGAGGTTCCTTGTTATTTTAAAATGAGGTGTCTCGTTTTTTGTTCTTTCGGAATCGGCAGGACAATGCGCAGAGCTTCGATGCCATGATCTCGGAGTGTATCAATATGAGGCATGACGCTTGGATAATCACTCGCGTAGACCACTCTTTTTATGCCAGCTGACGCAATCAGTCCTTCACAGATTCGGCAGGGATGAATGGTGACGTAGAGAGTGGCTCCTTTTGCGTTTTTTCCGGATGCCGCAAGGCTGGCAATCGCATACATTTCCGCACAAATGCCATAACATATTTCTCGTCTGTGGCCGTGGGGAATGTTCATTTGATCTCGGATACAGCCGAGTTTTTTGCAGTCATACGCCGGAAGAGGATCGTTTGTTTTTGCCATGAGAATTTTCCCGTTTTTGACGATCATGACTGCGACGCGTTTTCGCAGACAGAGAGATTTTTCGGCTAATTTCAATGTTTGTTTCAGAAATTTTTTGTCGTTTTGCAATGTTTGCGTCAGTTTTTTTATTTTCGCATGAGCCATGGGTAGGTATTTTTAATTTCCATAATGAGCGCTTCCGGTTTCATGACGCCCAATTCCGTAATAATTCCGGTCATGTCGTCTGGCGAGACCGGTTCAAATGCAGGATTTCTGATGATGACATTCTCTGGTGCATTTTCCCAGACTTCGGAGGCGGAACGTTCTTCAATCGTTTCTTCTTCTCCGTACAGGGTTTCGGGATCGAATTTCCATGAATTGGTGCAGGAATATGATGGGACAGAGTATTTGTTGGCAAAAAAGAGGAGGGGAGCGGTTCCGATTTTATTGATGATTTTTCCTTCGCTGGTCATCGCGTCACAGCCGAAAAGAAAGAGGTCGGCTTTTTTGAGCGCTAAGCGACCGGCGCTGTCTATGAAATGTTCCACGGGGATTCCTTCATCGGCAAGGCTTTTTGCGGTTTTTCTTCCTTGAAAAAGCGGACGGGTTTCCGTGTTTGCCACCGTAAATTTTTTTCCATCATGAAACGCTTTTTTTAAAATAGCGACAACGGTCGAAGAATGACAATGAGTGAAAACACACATTCCGTTTTCTATTTTTTTAGCTCCGAAATCCGCGATTTTTTCTTTTGAGGTTTCAAAATGGTCGATGACATGTTGTATGACGTCGAGTGTCGTATAATTTTGCAGGCAAAAATTGAGTGCGTTTCTGAGCGCTGGTTCCGTGGGACGAGATGCTCGAAGTTTATCTGCGTAGATTTCGAGTTGTGAAGCGTCTTGAGTTTCTGTAAGTTTGAGTCCGAAGGCTTGTACGGCCATCATGGTGACGTTTTCCGCGCCCTGTATTTCAAGGTTTTTAATTTTGTGTATGATTTCTTCAAATTTCATATGCTGGATTATTCAGCGCGAATTGGATGGCATATTTCAGTCTTTCAGGCCTCACCGCGTACAGCTTCATGAGCCATTCGCCTTTTTTCACGTGGTCCCCCACTTTTTTATAGAGATACAGCCCCGCCTGATTTGCTTTTGGAGCGCCAGCGAGACGAGCTATTCTTGAAATAATTTTATTATCAATTTTTTTTACCGTTCCCGATTTTTTAGCAGGAATTGGAACACTAAAGTGCGCTGGTTTTGGCATTCGTTTTGCTCCTTGGAGTTCGATAATTTTTTGCATTTGCTTCCATGCTTTTCCTGATTCCAGTGTCTCACGCGCCAGAATGCTTCCTTGTCCTTTTTTGCTTTTCCCTGTGAGTTCCAGAAGGATTCCTGCCATGAGAATTCCTTTTTCTTTGAGATCTTTTGGAGCGTCTGGCTTGTTTTTCAGTACTTTTAATACATCCAGAGCTTCCAGAAGAGGTCCTATGCCGTTTCCAATTGGCTGATTTCCATCGGTGAGGATAATTTTCATTTTCATTCCGAGCATTTTCCCAATATTGAGAAAGCGTTTTTTAAGATGTTCCGCTTCTTTCTGCGTTTGAATTTTCGTATCGTATCCGAGTGGAATGTCTATGAGAACATGATTGGCAGATACTGAGTGTTTTTTTGCCATAATAGAGGCGAGGAGCATGCCTTCGGGATCGAGACTTATGGGATGCCGTACTCGAATCATATAGTCATCCGCGGCCGCCAAATCTACGCCTCCGCCCCAGCTTATAAAGCCGTTCGCCTTTTTGACGATTTCTTTGAGTCTTTCTGCGTCGTTCGTAACGTTGCAGAAAACCTCCATAGTATCCGCAGTTCCAGCAGGACTTGTGATGGCTCGAGATGAGGTTTTTGGCATGGTGAGTCCGAGGGCGGTGAGAATGGGTACGGCGATCATGGTTGTTCTGTTTCCCGGAACACCGCCGATGCAGTGCTTGTCGATGACAATTTTATTTTTGAACACGAGTTTTGAGCCGTGTTTGACGATGGCGCGGGTGAGTGCGGTGGTTTCGCGGTCGTTTAAACCTTGAGTGTAGCAACCCGCCACAAAATAGGTCATTTCCACATCCGAGAAGTCATCTTCCACCACATCTTTGATAATTTCATCAATTTCTTGGTCGGAGAGTCTGGCTCCGTCAAGTTTTTTGCGAATGTACGCGGTGGAAAGAGGTTTTTGAGCGATTTCAATGTATACTTTTTTGTTTTTTTCACAGCTGATTTTTTCGTATGTTTCCCAAAAAAGTCCGATGGTTTTATCGGAAAAATGTCTTTCAGAGACATCCAAAATGCAGGTTATTTCTTTTTTTTCGCCGCAGTCGTTGGTGACTTTAATGCGATCTCCTGCCCGAAGATCGAGTTTGAGCGCCGTGTTTTCCGAAAGAACGGCGATGTATTTGTTTCCGGTTTTAATGTTGATGCGTTTGGGGGAGAGGAGCATGGGGTGGATTAACGAGCTACTGTCATCCTCGACCGAAAGGGAGCTTTGCGACCGTTTCGGATCGGGGGATCTTTTGTGGATTGAGATTCCTGATCAGATTTCGCTTTGCGAATCTGTCAGGAATGACATTTGTTCATTCTACCATATTTTCTCTGCCATTGCCAGTTCTTCATCCGTTGGAATGACCAATATTTTTACTCTCCTTTTCGGCGCGTGAATTTCAAAGGCGTTTTTTTTATTTTTCGAAGAGTCAATGGCGAGACCGAGAAATTCGAGGTATTCGCATACATTTTTTCTGATATACCAAGCATTTTCTCCGATTCCTCCAGTAAAAATGAGGCAATCGAGACCGTTTAATGTCGCGGTAAAAGCTCCGATGGATTTCGCAAGGTGATATCCGAATATTTCAATGGCGAGAAGCGCTTTTTTATTTTTTTTCATCGCTTTTTCGCGAATGATTCGCATGTCAGAATTTATGCCTGAAAGCGCCAAGAGACCGGATTTTTTATTGAGAATTTTTTCCATTTCATTCGGCGTTTTTTTGAGTTGTTTTTGCATAATGAGAGCAATGGCGGGATCGAT
>JACRIC010000109.1 GCA_016235915.1 Candidatus Peregrinibacteria bacterium | reverse complement strand
TCCGTTGGTGACTGGCGTGGTTCCATCGTTTTCAAAGGCCATAATTTTTGTGATTTTCGGAGCCGCGCTCACGGTGAGAGCTCCCGTAGTAACATTGCTGAACGTGGGGGGTGTAACGGATGTGAAAATATCGCCATTATTCATGCCAATGGTAAAGCTTTCTCCGTTGGTGAGCCCGTTATCTTTCGGCTTGACGGTGATAAAATACGTCGCCACCCCTGCCTGTAATGGCCTGTTGCCGAGAGAAAGAGTGACCGTATTACTGGAATAAGTGGGATTATTCATATTGACAGGAGTATCTTCCCAGTCGAGAGAGCCAGGCGTACCGACAGTAGAGGAATCAACATAGACGCCGATACCGCTGACATCACTGTTATTATCCAAGTTTGCCAAAATCGAGGAATTTACTGCGCCTTCGGAAAAATTCGCGCCGCCTGACCCAACCAGACGAACTTTGAATCCAGTGAGGTTTTCGGATGTTCCGGAAACCGAAATTTTAAAAACTGGAATGCGATCGGCAAAACCATCCAACGTAGCGCCACTCGACAGAAGATTTTCCACCGTGGCCGTGGCGGCATTGGCGCGCTCCGTTACGCGGGGGAAATACGAAAAACTCGCTGTGAAAACGAGAGCGAGTGTCACCAAAAAAGCGGCAGTTTGCTGCCATTTTTTCGAGAAGAATGAGATGCTGTGCATGTGTGTGTGTGTTAAAATATTTTTGTTATTCTGTCATTCCCGACAGGATGAAATCATGATCGGGAATCTATATAAAAAAGTTTTTGTTTTCTGTTATTTAAATTTATCCGCTCATTCTACCAATTTTCTCAATGAAAGTCAACAACATTTTTTTTGACTTTTTTGCAATACATGTCACCCTGAGTGAGCTGTGAAACTTCGAGACACCCAATTCGGCTTTGACCTCGTCCTCGATAATCCCTTTCGCATTTTCCGGTATTTGCGCGAAGTGGCGATCGAGTCGGTCGGCGAGGAAAATATTATTGATTTGTCGCGCGGCGATCCGGGCTACGGCTTTTCGCCTTCAGTCGGCGGCCGCGAATTTTACAGTTTTCTCTTGATGATCGATGCGATGTTGAATCGCCCGGGCGAACATTTTGTGACGAATAATCGGGATTCGCATGAAATTTTATGGAAAAAAATAGAGGAGCGTGCCAATACCGTATATAGAAAGGATACGGCGGAACGGTTGCTTGGCATGCTTAGGACATTTTTGAACAAGGTTGAAAAAATCGCGGCTATGCAAGGTTTGTCTTGGGACAGGCGAAAAATTCTTTTTGAAATGTTTAAATATTCTGCGGTTTCGGGAGGTCAATACCACGATCCGCAGGGAGAAATTTTAACGCGGCTCATTGTTTCCAATCACCATAATGAGACATTTGGACTCGGGATTACTCATCGCGATCTTGTTTGTATACGCGGTGTTTCGGATGGAATAGGCACATTGTTCAAACTGCTGTGTTCCGATGAGGTTGGATTTTTGCAAAAAGGAGATGCCGTTCTCATCACCTCTCCTGTCTACGCACCGTACAACACCATTATGAAAAATCGGGGACTTGAAGTGTATTCCGTATCCGTGAATCCGACCACGGGAAAAGTGAACGGCTCTTTATCCGAGATGCTTGCGAATGCTCCGAAAAATGTGAAAGCGATTTGCATTATTGATCCAAATAATCCCACGGGATTTTTATTTGAGGAAAATTTTTTAAAGGAAATAGCGGAATTTGCGAAAAAAAGGGATGCACTCATTATCGCAGACGAGGTGTACGGAGATTTTTTCCCGGGAAAAAAGAAAAATATGATGACGTATGCGCCGAAACGAACCATTACTATGCTCGGACGGTCGAAAATAGAGCGCTCGACAGGTCTTCGTTTTGCGGAATATATTGTTTCGCAGGAAGCAGATGCATATATTTCTCGTGAAATTTTGAAAGGAAGATTGAACGGCAATCCTGATTTGAAGTCGCTTCTGATCGCAGGAAAAGCCCCTGGAGGAATCAACGGCGAATTTCAGCACACGACGTTTGTAGCAGGACCGTCGCAGTTTCTCGGCATTTCGCATATTCTTTTTGGTGAAAGCGACAGGAAGGACTATGTGGAGCGCGTGCAGAAAAATATGGAGGAGTTTTATGAAGGAATCGGACTTCCGTACCTCGGGAATTTTTATTATGCGACATTTGATCTTTTAAATGTCACCCTGAGCCGAGCCTGCCATGACAGTCCCGAATCCCTCTTCCTCGGCCTCGCCAAAAAAGGCGTAGTCCTCATTCCTGCCAATCTTTTTTTCTCCGATTCCGAACGCGCTCTCGGCGACTATCGAACCTTTGCCCGCGCCTCGTTAGCGAATCTGAATATGGAGCAGGTTCAGCGGGGAGCATTCCTGATAAAAGAAATACTTGCTTTTTTAAAATAAACTAGTTAATATTATTGTAGATATAATATTTTAACTAGTTAAAATGAGTCAATTTATTATAAACCAACAGAATCCATGGTGGAAGAGTGGCGT
>JACRIC010000108.1 GCA_016235915.1 Candidatus Peregrinibacteria bacterium | reverse complement strand
ATGAAGTGGGATTTGTGGAAAGATTGAAAATGGTATTTGCCCAAATCGGATCGCTGTTTTAGAGGAGAACTATTGGTAACGACTTACAAAAATAAAAAAAATGGCAGGGCTTTCCCGGCAGGACGAAAGGGAAACGCCCTGCCATTTTCATGTTATAATCGCGTTCGGTTATTTTTCAGAGGATCATGCTCATCTTTTCCGTTAAAAATCTGCTGAACCAATTCACAGGCGCCAAGGAGGAATATCCGCTCTTCGAAACACTTGCAGAGATATTTCCACAAGAAAAAAGCGGCATTCGTCTCAAATCTCCTCTCACAGGACATCTGGTTCTGCGAAAACTGCCGGAACATAGCGTGGGAGTAGAATGTTACGATGTGGAAATTTCAGTTCTGCTGTCCTGCAGTCTTTGCTTGAAAGAATACCGCGAACGCATTTTTATTGATCATTTTGAGGGGGAATTTTATCTTTCCCCGCCGCAAGGAAGAGAAATCGCGGAGCAATATTTTACCATTGATAAAAAAAAATTGGAAATAGATCTTTCGGAAATTATTCGCCAGACACTTCTCTTGCATTTTCCCGTGTTTCCGGTATGCTCAAAGAGCTGTAAAGGCTTGTGTCCGCATTGTGGAAAGGATCTGAATACGGAGACATGCGAGGACGCACATCGGCTGGAGAAAAAGGAAAATCCGTTCTCCATTCTTAAAGAAATTTAAAAAAAAGTTATTATGGCAAAACATGCTGTTCCCAAGAGGAAAACTCCGAAATACCGCGTCAGAAGCCGTTTTAGCACGTTTGTACGCGGTGTTCAGAAAGATTTAAAAAATCGAGTCCATATGGACACCTGTCCGGATTGCGGAGGCCCGAGACTTTCTCATCACGCTTGTTCGACCTGCGGAAAATACAACGGCAGGCAAGTGATCGATATGGGAAAGAAAATTGACAAGATTACAAAGATCAAGGCATAGGTAACGTTCTTTTACATGGCAAGTTTCAGACATCTCTCTCGTATCGCTGTCATGCAAACGTTGTTTGCACATGAAATGCGCGGCGAAAATCCTGAAAAAATCCTTGAATGTTGCCTGAAGGAAGCAATTCCAAAAATTTCCGAAAAAGAATTTGCAAAAAATCTCTTATCCGGCGTTTTAAAAAAGAAAAAGGAAATCAGGAAAATGATCGAAACCCATGCCCCTGATTGGCCGTATGAGCGCATCGCTCCAATAGATCGAGCATGTCTCGAAATCGGGGTATACGAATTGATGTGGGAAAAGGAAATGCCGCCGCTCGTGGCCATCAATGAAGCCGTCGAGATCGCGAAAGAGTTTGGAGATGCCAATGCGAAAAAATTTGTCAATGGAGTCTTGAGCGCTCTTTTTAAAAAATAAAAATGCACCAAAATGCACCGATTTGAAAAACTCCAAAAAACGATTGGCATAACATTTGGGAAAAAAAAGCTCCTCGAAATGGCTTTTGTTCACAAATCCTATGTCAACGAATCGTCTGACCCGAATCTCAAACATAATGAACGATTGGAATTTCTCGGAGATGCGGTATTGGAACTTATTGTGACGGAATATTTGTATGCGCATTATGATGAGCCGGAAGGCGAGCTGACGAATTGGCGTTCGGCCTTGGTCAATGGCGAGCGACTTGCGGAGATCGCAAAGGAGCTCGACCTCGGCGCCTATTTGTATTTGAGTCATGGAGAAAAAAAATCTGGCGGCGATAAAAAAAATTATATTCTGGCAAATACGTTTGAGGCGCTTCTTGGAGCGATATATTTGGATCAAGGATATGAATGTTCGCGAGATTTTGTGAAAAAGTACGTGATCGGTTATTTAGAGGAAATTATTGAAAAGGGGCTCCACAGAGACGCCAAATCGTATTTTCAGGAAATGGCGCAAGAAAAGCTGGGGATAACGCCGGAGTATCGAGTGCTTTCCCAATCGGGACCGGATCATCGAAAAATGTTTACCATGGCGGCTTTTTTGAAAGAGGAACACGTCGGGACTGGTACGGGATTCAGCAAACAAAACGCAGAACAGTCTGCAGCCGAAGATGCGTTGAAGAAAAAGAAGTGGAAATCTGTTGACAACGAAGAGCCATCCCCTCTATAGTTTCATCGTGAAAATTCTAACCGTCGCGTCATGCCTATTATCCGATCAGCGAAAAAAGCTCTCAGACAAAGTTTGAAAAAAAGAGAACGCAACCGCGAAACGCTCTCCAAAATGAAAACATATATGCGGAAAGTTTTAGACAGCGTCAAATCGGGTTCTCGCGAGGAATCTGAAAAATGCCTCAGACAAGCTTACATCGTCATCGACAAGGCGTTGAAAAAAAATATGATTCACAAAAATAATGCGGCTCGGAAAAAATCACGAATGGCCCGCGTTGTTGCCAAAGCATTTTCCGGAAAAAAAGAAGCGAAACAATCGAAGGAAACGGCGTAGCCAACGAAGCAGTGTACGATTTTCAGAGGTTCCTTCACTTCCACTTAATCGAGCATCCCATAGACGGATGCTGGTGTTCTGCAGGTTTTTTCCCAGAAATCAGCGCGGAAAGCGCGTCACGAAGATCGTGAGAAGTGGTTTTTGACACATCTTGCCAATTATCGTCAATACGTCCGCGATAGACGAGTGTTCGTTTTGTGTCATACACGAAAATATCCGGAGTGCAGACGGCATCATAAGAATGTGCCACTTCCTGACTTTCATCGCGAAGATAAGGAAAGCGTATTTTCTTTTTTTTCGCAAAAACTTTCATAGCATCAAAACTGTCATCAGGATAGGTGACATCTTCATTGGAATTGATGCCGACCATTTGAACGCCCTGTCCAGCATAATCGCGGTCGATTTCGATAATTCTATCAATCACGGCCTTCACATACGGACAGTGATTGCACATAAAAATGATCACGAGAATATTTTTATCGGAAAAATCCTCGAGAGAATAGTGTTTCCCGTCAACACCGGGAAGCTTGAAAGGCTGAGCCTTCT
>JACRIC010000106.1 GCA_016235915.1 Candidatus Peregrinibacteria bacterium | reverse complement strand
TTCAAAAATTCCAACGCCTTTTGAAAATGAAGGCGTGCCGGACGGCGTATGGTATTTTCATCTTCGCGCAAAAGATAATGCAGGAAATGTATCAGAAAAAAGCACCTATAAAATCACGGTGCAAGGAGAAGAAACAGTAAGGCCGTGGCAGAAAGTCAAAGATAATTTTAAAATGCCTGATGCTGTGAAGAAGTTATGGCCGTGAACTCGCCAAAAAGCGTTCATAAAAAGGGCAGGGTATTTCCCTGCCCTTTTTGTTCCTTTTGGAAAAAAATCTATGCTATAATCAAAGAAGCCTTAACACACACACCATGAAAAAAGGAAAAATTTCACTCCTGCTCGGACTTCTCGGCGGAACGATTTTCGGTGTCCTCTTCGCGCCGCATCGCGGAAAAGATGTTCGCGACAAAATGAAAAAAGAAAGAGGCGAAGGCGGGAGCGGACTTCAAACTTTGAAAGGAGAATTTACCAAAATGGGAGAAGATATCGAAGACTGGTGGAAAGATATTATGGAATCTCCCGCCGTGCAATCTCGCATGGAAGGCGGCAAAGAGCGGTTTATGGAATTTGCCGAAGAGGCCGAAGATGAGCTGACAAAACTTTCCGACAATGTGAAATCCAAAGCCGAGGAATTGAAAAGCATGGTCAATACCTATGGGAAAAAAACTGAGAAAAAGGCGCGAAGATATGTAAAACCAGCCCAAAAAACGGTTCAAAACATCATAAAAAAGGCGAATGAAATGTTCGGAGATGAAGAGAAATAAGTTTTTCATGAACCATGCGATCGCGGTGCTCGGACCGGCCCTCACATTTACCGATATGGCCGCGGACAAATGGACGGAACTGTGCGGTGAGAAAAAAGAAAAAATATACGCGAAAAGCATAGCGGAGGTATTCGAATTGGTCGAAAAAGGAAAAGCGAAAGAGGGGATCGTGCCGCTGGAAAATAGATTAAACGGTTCGGTGATGGAGACGCTCGACCTTCTTTTTCAAAAAAATATTCGCATCACGGGAACCGTGAAAATTCCCATTCGACATGTGCTCTGCGCAAATGCGAATATGAGAAGTATTCGCACCATCATTTCTCATCCTCAAGCATGGAGCCAATGCAGTCGATTCATTCAAAAACATTTTCCAAATGTAGAATTTTTGGCAGAGCCCTCAACTGTTTCCGCCATGGAAAAGGTGTGGAGATCAAAAGATGAAACGCTCGCGGCGATTGGTTCCGAAAAAGCCGCGCAGAAAATGGGACTTCGCATCGTGGCGAACAATATTGAAAATGATCCTGAAAATGAGACAGAATTTGCCATCATTGCGAAAAATTCTCGGAAGCTACCTGTGTTATTGAGGTGACTACATCGATAATTGCTATGCCCCCGCAGGCTTCTTCACTTCGTCCCAATATCGCTCCTGTGAAAAACACGCCCCCTTACTGACCGCGCGCCAGCTTCCGCAAGTTTTTCAGCTTCGGAAAGAGTATCGGCAATTCCAGTAAAAGCCACGGCGCGAGATCCTGCCAAAAAGAGCGCACCATCCCGTTCATTGACCGAAGCATAGAAAACGCGTACCCCTTTCGGCACATCCGCAATTTCGATTTTTTCATCGCGAAGAGGATGATCCGGATACCCTTCCGGCACCACATACTTGCAAACCGTCGCTTTTGCCTCAAATTCAACGCGCAAATCCGCAAGCGTTCCAGAAAGAATCGCCTCGCACACCGCCACAAAATCGGTTTTGAGAATCGGCAGGACATTCATGGACTCCGGATCCCCAAATCGCACATTGTACTCAATGAGCCGTATTCCCGATCGCGTCGCCATAAATCCGCCATACAGAATGCCTCGGAAAGGCACACCGGTTTCTTTCAAAACTGCCTCTGCTACGGCCGCATTGATTTCATGCGCTTTTTGCACATCTTCTTCGCGAAGAAACGGCAAAAGGTGATTGGGACAGCTGTACGATCCCATGCCTCCGGTATTCGGTCCGAGGTCTCCATCATAAGCCCGCTTGTGATCCTGCACCGCCGGCATATCGACAATGGTTCGGCCATCGGAAAAACTCATGAGGCTGAACTCATGACCGATCAATTTTTCTTCAATCACGACCTTTCCATCCACGGAAAGACATTCCTCTGCATACTGCACCCCCTCGGCAATATCCGCGAGATGATCGCCAGAAACCTTGACGCCTTTTCCACCGCGAAGTCCATCCGCTTTGATCACAAATTCGTCGCCAAGCTCCTCCAAATATTCGCGAATGCCGTCAGTCTCGGTAAAAACGCGAAAACGCGGATTTCCCGCGATCCCATGCTTCTCCAAAAGTTCTCGCGAAAACGATTTGGACGATTCCAACTGCGCCGCCGCCCGAAGTGGAGCCACGGTCGGGATGCCGAGAGCTTGGAGCATGTCAGCCGCTCCCAGCGCAATGGGATTTTCAGGACCGATGATAGCAAAATCAGGCCGATTCGCGGAAGCAAAATCGCGCAACGCCGACAAATCGCCAAGATCGCCAGTGGCATACGCCGCAGTGAGCGCCGTGATTCCGGGATTTCGCGAATTCCCGAAGCACACAAGGACGCTTCGTTTCACTGCTTCTGCGATCGCATGTTCCCGCGCCCCGCTTCCGATAAGGAGAATTTTTTTCATGGTATAAAAGGTAAAAAGTGTCACCCTGAGGCCAGTTATAAGCCTGTTGAAGGACAGAGTAAGATCCTTCGGTTACGGCGAGTCGCCGCGACCTGAGGCGACCTCCATCAAAATGACATCCTCAAAGCACCGCCGTCTCTCGTTTTTCCTGTACCACCACATTGATAGAGTGAGCGATCAAGTGGTGTTCTTTGCAAAGCGGAGCCAAGTAACGAGGGTCGTGCCGGTTGCTGAGAGCGAAGGTTTGCGTGTGGTGAAGGTGTTCGGCTGGTTTATGACAGGTTGGAATGGAACACTTGTTGCCATGTTCTTGGCGCACGACTTTTTGAATCCGAGCGGGAACATAGCGGGATGTGGTTGTTGGCAGATTCGCGCTGATCGTCTCTTTTTCGTCGGCGATCTCTCGTTCGCGGCGATTTAGGAGTTCCAGAAGGACTTTGTTTACATCTATTCCTTTCTTTTGCAATTCAAGGAGTTTTTTCGTGACTTTCTCATTCAATTGTAAAACACCGTCATGGCCGAAGTCTTGCACGTGCAAAGATTTTATCTCAATTTTTGGCTTACTTCCGCCATTCTCATCTCTGACCAATGTCTCAAGAGCGTTTCGCGGAAGTATTTTTACCACCCTCGCCAATTCCTCTTCATTTTGCGGAGTGGCAATAGCCTGAATTCGCACCAACTTATTGACACTGACCTCTCCATTTTCCAGTAGCGCTTTCAACGCAGGTTTATCTGAAAATCTTTTTTCAAGGTTCAAAGTCGTTCGCACCTGCTGTTCACTTAAGCCCGCCAGTTTAAAAGCAAATTCAAAAATGGATCCAAAATGTTTTTTCTCATAGAGTCTCCGCTTCTGCACCTCAGGTAGCAGTCCTATAAATTTTTGTCTCCAAAGCAGAGCATTTTTTCCATAAAATTTCACTTTTTGGTAGAGCTGGTTGTCGGTCAGAGTGGACGGCATATATTAAAGGGGTTAATGTAAGAAAATCATAGCAGGAAATCAGAAAATTACCAGATCAAAGTGCAAATTTCGACGTGACAAAATCGAAGGTGAGTGTGTAGTCACCTTTGCATTACTGGCGCGACAAATAAATAGCCAACAAAGATTGAAAAAAATGATTCATATTTACTCACTCTATTGTAAAAATTCATAGTGGCTTTCATAGATTTAATAATTGAGTTCTTTGATGTCTGTATTTTTGTTAAGTTTTGTTTCTGGATAAATTGATTTTCGCATGGCAAATAATAAGTTTTTTGCCATACCATTAATGGTACTCTTTTCTTCAATAGCAGTTTTTAGCAATATATAATTTTTTTCTGGGAGAAATATAAATGCTTTTCCAAGTATTTCATTTGCCGAATCAACGAATGAAAAAAAAATCTTTTTTATGGAGGGATCCGCTTTTGCAACATCTTCGTTTAAAGGCTTTTTGTTTTCAAACTCATACTTTTTAATGATAGCTAATAAGCTCCAAATTGCTTTGTTCATTTCGTTATAAAAATCTCTTTCAATTCTCGAGAGATCATAATGTTTTTGGTAGAGATGTTTTACTTCTTCTATTTCTCGCGTTATTGTTGCAATATCTTCTTTGGTAGCAAGATTTTTTGCTTTTTTGTCAAGGTACGAGGGCAAAGATTTATGAACAAAAAGCCACAGAAGAAAAGGTGCACCGATGGCTGACATAGCGAATATGTAATCTAGGATTTCCACAAAATTTTACAATTAATTTCACCTAACCCAATCCAAAATCATCCCTCCTCATATCCCCAGCGTCATCTGATCCTCCGGTACATCTCCATTTTCGTAAACAAAATCGGCCTTGGCCTTTTGACGAGCCAACTCCACGCGGCGCAGAAGCTCGGGAGTAATGTCAGAAGTGGGATACTTCCCATCAAAACATGCCTTGCAAAAGCCGGTAATAGCGCGATTGCCAGCTCTTGCCGCCTCAATCATATCGGGAATTGTCTGGTAAAACAGCGCATCAGCTTCAATCGCCCGTCGAATTTCCTCAACCGTTAAATTATTGGCAATAAAATCACTCTTTGTCGGCATATCTACGCCGTAAAAACATGGATACCTCAGTGGAGGCGCGGACGATGCAAAATAAACTTTCCGAGCTCCCGCCTCGCGCACCATTCGAATAATTTGCCGCGAAGTATTCCCGCGAACAATGCTGTCATCGACCAGCAATACATTTTTTTTGCGAAATTCAAGAGGAATCGGATTGAGTTTAAATTGAATGGATTTTTTGCGAATGGCTTGCCCGGGCATAATGAAAGTCCTTCCAATATAGCGATTTTTGACAAGGCCTTCGCGGTAGGGGACGCGAAGAGCATGAGCGAGCGCCATGGCCGCGCTTCGTGAAGAATCCGGCACCGGCACCACCGAATCAATATGAAGTTTCGCTTTGCGGATTTGCGACGCGAGTTTCTGCCCGAGACGAAGCCTCATTTTATACACGGAAATATCGTCAAGCACGGAATCCGGCCGTGCGAGATAAATGAACTCAAAAATGCACGGCGCCCATTTCTTCACGCCAAATTGTTTGGAATGCACCTTGTTATGTTTATCAACGAAAATGACCTCTCCCGGCTGGACATTTCTCAAAATCTCAAAACCGAGCACATCGAGCGCCACGCTTTCTGACGCAAAAATATATTCGTATTCCAGCCCAGTCCGGCGTCGCCCGAAAATGAGCGGACGAATCCCAAGAGGATCGCGCATGGCAAGCATACCTTGTCCGCCAATAATCGCGACAACGCTGTACGCGCCACGAACGCGTTGAAAAACTTTTCCGCAGGCATTAAAAAGTCCCTTGGGAGAAAGCTCCGGAGTGGCGAGTTGCAAAATCTCATCCGCCAGCACATTGAGAATCACTTCCGAGTCGGATTTGGTATTCAGATGCCGGCGATTATTATCGAGAAGTTCTTTGTGAAGTTCCGTATCATTGGTGAGATTGCCGTTGTGAACAAGGCAGATACCATAGGGAGAGTTGACATAAAACGGTTGGGCTTCGGCGGATTCATAGCAACCGGCCGTAGGATAGCGAACATGGCCGATGCCGAGATTGCCTTTGAGCCGCAACATGTGTTTCAAAGAAAAAACATCGCGGACAAGCCCGTCTCCTTTTTTCAAATAAAACGTCCCATCGTACGTCATGATGCCCGCCGCATCTTGGCCACGGTGCTGAAGCGCCATGAGTCCGTCATAGAGCTCTCGCACCACGTCTGTATTTCCGGAGATGCCGATGATGCCACACATGGTGAGGAAAAGTTAGCGAACCTCTGAAAATTGTGCACTGCGTCGTCGGCTACGCCATTCCCTCGTCGCCGTACCAAGGAAGTACGGCTCCTCGAGAAATGGCTTGCCTCCTTGCATTGCAACAATTTTGAGAGGTTCTAATTTCGACCTTTATCAAGTATTGTATAATTGTCATATGAGAAATATTTTTTAGATATTCAGCCGTTTCGCCGATTTCACCACATTCTCAAGCAAACACGCCACGGTCATAGGCCCGACTCCGCCAGGAACCGGCGTTATAAATGTAGCTTTTTTGGAAACATTTAGGAAGTCGATATCTCCGCAAACACTCCCATCCGGCAACCGATTGATGCCTACGTCAACCGCAATAACGCCGCTTCTCACCATATCCGCCGTAATAAGTCCCGGTTTTCCAACGGCAACAATAAGAATCTCCGCATTCCGCGTATGTTTCGCGAGGTCTTTCGTGTAAATGTGGCAGATCGTCACCGTGGCATTGCGATTGAGCAACATCACAGAAATCGGTTTCCCAACAATATTACTATGCCCAACCACCGTCACTTCTTTTCCTTCAAAAGTAATTTCGTAGTGTTCGAGAAGCCTGACAATTCCTGAAGGAGTCGAGGGCGCTAAATCTTCAAATTCCGTGGAAAGAAACATTTTGCCAAGATTGTACGCGTGGAAACCGTCAACATCTTTTTTGGGAAGAATAGCGCGAATGACAAGGGGAGTGGAGATCGTTTTTGGTAAGGGAAGCTGGACAATAATCCCGTGGACAGACGAATCAGTATTGAGGGATTGAATAGTGGAAATAAGAGCCTCAGTCGTAAGATTTTCAGGAAATTTGAGAAGATCGGAGAGAATGCCAATTTTTTTACAGGCATGTTGCTTGGCGCGAATGTACAGAGCGCTGGCAGGATTTTCACCAACGGAAATGATGACCAATTTTGGTTGAACATTTTTTTTATTCAACAAAACAACCTCGTTCGTCAATTCGGAAAGAATGAGCGAGGCGACTTTTCGACCGTCAAGAATCTGCATGTGGACAGAGAAAAAAGCATTCCTATAGTATCATCCGTCGTCTCGGAACACAAATGTCTCCACCAATTTCCAAATTTT
>JACRIC010000013.1 GCA_016235915.1 Candidatus Peregrinibacteria bacterium | reverse complement strand
TAAAAAAGTTCTCCTGGATGTTCCATGTTATAACCAATACCGCCAACCTTAGCGGCAAGATGAATCACGAGATCAATATTTTGTACGATTTTATGGCAAATTTCTCGTTGTCGGAGATCGTCTTTGTCGAAGTGTGGGATTGTGATGTTCTTTTCAGATACGCCTTTTTTCACTAATTGTTCGTGAACAAAACTACCCAAAAAACCAGCTCCACCAGTCAATAAAATCCTACAAGTATCTAATGAAAACATTATTTTTTTAAAATTAAAAAATCGTATTTTATTATAATACTATCCCCCAAAACACACAGAAATTGACATATTTCAAACTTTTAAGTATACTTAAAATAAACAGGTAAAATATTAAAACTTTTAAGTATGATTAAAACTTACATACCGAGAAACATTTATTTAAAACGGATCGAACCCTTCATAGATAAGGATATTATAAAAGTGCTTGTAGGTCAACGCAGAGTGGGAAAAAGCTACCTTTTATTTCAAATAATGGATTTAATCAAGAAAAAACACAAAAACCCGAACATCGTATACATCAATAAAGAATTGCATGAATTTGAAAACATATCGAATTACAAAGATTTATTGGAGTTTATTGGCAAAAGAGTGATAAAAAATAAAACAACTTATGTTTTTATAGATGAAATCCAAGATATTGATCAATTTGAGAAAGCGCTCCGCAGTCTGCAGACAGAGGGTTTATATGATATTTATTGCACGGGAAGTAATGCGAATTTACTTTCTGGCGAACTCGCGACCTATTTAAGCGGAAGGCACATTGAAATCAAAATTTATGGTCTTTCGTACGAAGAATTTTTGAGGTTTAAAAATTTGGATAAAAACAAGGAATCTTTGTTGAAATTTATAAAATATGGAGGATTGCCGTACCTGATACACCTTCCGCTTGAGGATGAAGTGATTTACGATTATTTAAGCAATATTTATTCTACAATACTTTTTAAAGACATCGTGAAAAGGCACGGCGTGAGAAATGCGGCTATACTCGAAAGACTTATAGAATTTTTGACTGATAATATAGGAAGTTTTGTTACGGCAAAACGAATAAGTGATTTTTTGAAGTCGCAAAGGATAAAAATATCGCCGAATGTGATTTTGAATTATCTCCGATATCTTTCAGCGGCATTTTTTATATTTAAGGTTCAAAGATCAGGAGTTGGAGGCAAAAAAATATTTGAAATAAATGAGAAATATTATTTCGAAGATTTAGGATTAAAACATTCAATACACCGATATCATCATAATGATATTAACAAAGTTTTAGAAAATTTGGTTTTTATGCATATGAAAATATGCGGATATTCCATTACGGTTGGACAAATCGGTTCTCGCGAAATTGATTTCGTGTGTAGTAGAGGTGAAGAAAAAATCTATATTCAAGTTGCCTACATCATACATGACGAGAAAACCCAAGAAAGAGAATTCGGCAATTTACTGGCAATACAAGACAACTATAAAAAAATGGTCGTTTCGATGGATGAAATGGGCGAAGGTAATTTTAAAGGCATTCAGCAAATACATATTATTGATTTTTTGAGCAAGTATTGGTAGGGAACTCCCGCAAAACTCCATTTCTACTACAATTTGAAATTTTTGGCTACCAGACACGATCTCTGCGAGTGTCCTCCTCTCTTTTGTTAAAGAGAAGATGCACTCCGCTTCGCTCCGTGCGTGGTGCGTGCTACCGCAACAGATTTCTGCCATCAATGATTGCAGAGCCTTTCATGAGTTTTTTTAGCCGCTTCCAATCAGGATTTTTAAATTCGTCCCATTCCGTAAGAAGAATGAGTGCGTTGGCGCCTTTGACGGCGTTGTAGGCGTTTTTTGCATAAAATAATGAAAGTTTGCGTCGTTTGACTGCGGTTTTCTTGGCGCAATCCCCCTGCATCTGCTCGAAAATTCTCTTCGCATTCGGCATCGCCACCGGGTCATAAGCCCGAATCGTTGCTCCTTCGGCCAACAGTCGCTCAATAATAGTGATTGAGGGAGCATCGCGCACGTCATCGGTATTCGGCTTAAATGCGAGCCCCCAAATTGCAATTGTCTTCCCTTTTACCTCCCCGCCAAGAGCGTGGCGTACTTTCGCCACTAGTCTTTCGCGCTGATCCATGTTCACCGCCTCCACGGCCTCCAAAATGCTGAATTTTTGTTTTTTCTTTCGCCCCAGCTCAATCAACGTTCGTACATCCTTCGGCAGACACGAACCTCCATACCCTACCCCTGCCTGCAGAAATTTCGGCCCAATTCTCTTGTCTAGCCCGATGCCGCGCGCCACCTCCTTCACATCTCCGCTGACAATGTCGCAGAAATTCGCGATTTCATTGATAAAGGAAATTTTCGTGGCGAGAAAGGCGTTGCTCGCGTATTTGATGATCTCGGCGCTACGAATATCGGTGAAAATAAGAGGACTTCCCACGCGCACGATGGGGTCGTAGAGCTTGGTCATGAGGGCGCGGGGGTCTAGCGGAATGTTGTCGAACGGGGCGGTGGCAAGAGATCCCCGATCAAGATTTGTTCCCGGAAACGGAGGAAGATCTTGAAATTTCGCTTTGCGAAATTTCTGCTGTCGAGAATGACAGGTTCGCCCCCACCCATTTATCCCCACAATAATCCTGTCAGACGCCATAAAGTCTTTCACCGCGCTTCCTTCGCGGAGAAATTCGGGGTTTGAGACCACGTCGAAAACGGGAATATCGCCGCGAGGCGCTTGCTCCGCACTGTCATTCTGAACAGAGCGACTCGAAGCGGCGCGGAGTGAAGAATCTTTGGGCGAATTTTCCAGCAAAGATCCTTCGATCCTTCGGCAAGGCTCAGGACAGGCCCCCTGTTTCAGGGCAACAGGAGCGCTCATGGTGACAGTGCTGTCATGGTGAGCCTGTCGAGCCATGACAGTCGAAATACTGCCACTGTCACCCTTCCCTTCGACAAGCTCATGGCAGGCTCGGCTCATGGTGACAGTAGGCTCAAGAGAAGATCCTTCGGTCATTGCGCTTCGCGCTCCTCCCTCAGGATGACAGATCGCCCGCCGTATCTCGAGAGCCACCTCCTCGCTCGTCCCCACCGGCACCGTGGACTTAATCACAAAAAGTTTCGGCCCATTGATATATTTCCCAAAATCCCGCGCCACCTGTTTCACATATTTCAGGTCTGCCGCGTGATTTTCTCCCAAAGGGGTCCCAACCGCGCTCATCACAATTTCGCTCGCCTGAATGGCTTTTTTTATGTCCGTGGTAAAGTCCAGTCGGCCAGCTCGTAAATTCCGCTCCACCACCTCAGCCAGCCCCGGCTCATATATAGGGATAATCCCCTTTTTCAACTTCGCGATTTTCCCAGCATCAATATCAACGCAGATGACGCTGTGGCCAATATCAGCCAGACACGCGCCTGTTACCAGTCCGACATATCCTGTTCCGATGACAGCGATTTTCATGGAAGCGTCTCAAATACACGAAGAAATCAACAAACGGCGCTATTTTCTCATAAGAATTGTGTCTGGACAATACCTGCAAAAATAATTTCGCGAATTTGCTGAAAATACATAATTTTTTCATAAATTTTTTAGAAAAATTTTAAATGTTTCTGCTATGTTGTACGTCACTTATCCTCTAAAAACGAAAAAATGCATTCAAGAATTATTTGGAATGAAAATGCTTTCGCGGGGCATTGCATCATCAATGAGAGTTTCTTCTCAACTGAAACGGGCGCCGAAAAAATTCGGTTCTCGGTTCACAGAGCAAAAATGCAGATTGATGCCGCGAAGAGGCTGAGAAAAAATCCTCGCGACTGTGAGAAATTGCTCGATGGCGTCAAAGTTCTCTTGGATTCAATAGAAAAAGATCTTGCCAAGCGGCCGGCATACTAAGGGCTGAAGGCCGTACGCAGGTTAGGTTTCCGTCCTAGGACGGCGGTGACGAAGCCGCTACGTTCCGATGCTCCGCCACGCGCTGATCTATAAGATATTTGAGGTCGTGAGTTTCGGGCTTCCGCCGTATTTTCCAATGAGACGGCTTGAATTCCTCATTTTTTATCAGGCTCAAGTGCGCAAGCCGCTCATGCGCTTTGCAGAGTGGAGCAATGTGATCAGGATTGTGACATTTCGATAATGCAAAACGTTCCGTGTGATGGAGAATTTCGTGCTGTTTGACGCAACCAGGGAAAGCGCAGGTGCCGTTGGTCTTCGCAAGGACGTATTTTTTGATTTTGACAGGGATATGTCGCGACTCGGTTTCCACTGGAATTGGTTTTTCAGCTTCCATCTGCGCTTCGTGTTGCGAGAGCAAGGTTCGCATCAGGTCGTTCCATGTTCCGGCGCCTTTCAGTTTCATGAGTTTTTCTGCAATGTCGGGGGCGAGATTCATAATAATCGTATTTGTGGCGTGACCATGAATGGCGCGCATCGCGATATCAGGTTGGGATTCCGTCCTAGGACGGATTTTCTCGATTGGTGTGTTATCCGTTCCTGCCATGTTGCCACGAAGATTTGCAAGATCCGTAGTCGCCTCTGAAATTTTGCGTATCTCTCTCACATATGTTTCCAACGTATTTTTACTCATCATCCGCGCCTTCTCTGCCCAAAACGCATCAGTTCCCTGCGTCGCAATGACCGCCACTGGCCGCACCGCGCCAATTCCCTTTTCTTCCACAATTTTTTTCAGAGCTGGCTTGTCCTCGATTTTCCGCAAAATCCGCAAGGCGTCATCAACGGAATTCCTGCTAAGTCCTGCCAATTTTGCAGAATATTCATAGATGCTTCCGAATCCTTTCTTGCGCCATATTTCCCTTTTTTCGATTTCAGGGAGCATCAACAAGCACTTCCGCGTCCACTCTTTTGCCTTGGCGCCGCAGGAGACGAACGTTTCGTGGATAATTTTGTCCGCTTCTTGCATGTTTATTAGTGAGTATATGCTCACCTTATCGCGGGTGATTTAAAAGTGCAAGAGGAAATTTTAAAATGGTGTTGCGAAAATATTTTAGTGAGTGCGTACTCACTTATTGAGCGCAGAAATCGCCTCTTTTTAAAAAATCTCCCGAAAATTATTTTTATCAATGACTTTCCACTCCGAATCTTTGTAGGTGTTTCTCCACGCGACTGGGCATTTTGAATTTTATTGCAAGTGAAAAATAGGGACAGACCCCTTTTTTCTTGATTTTTAAAACAACCCTGCTATAATGTATATACTTTTACAAATAACCCTGCTATTATGAAAACTCCTGTCTATGTTGAACGAGATCTTTTACGGCACATACTGCCTTTCCTGAATCGTAAAGAAGCCATTGCTATCGTCGGTCCGAGGCAGGCGGGAAAAACGACTTTTCTTTTGCATTTGGCGGATATCATGAAAAAAAACGGCAAAAAAACCAAATTTTTTACTTTTGAAAAAGAATCCGACCTTCGGCTTTTTCAGGAGAATATTGAAGATTTTAAGGATTTTATTTCGCCGTTTGATGTGGTTTTTATTGATGAATTTCAGTACGCGCGGGATGGCGGGAAAAAATTAAAATATCTGTACGATACGACGGGTATAAAATTTTTCATTTCAGGGTCGTCTTCTCTTGAGCTCACTTTTCTCACTGGCCGTTTTATGGTTGGAAGGATGCTGAAATTTGAGCTGTTTCCTTTTTCCTTTCGTGAATTTTTGGAAATGCACGATCATGAACTGTTTTTACTTCTCGAAAAACGATTTCCTCTCAAAAACGGTCTGGCGGATTTTTTACTGCGTTTTGAAATGAAACAAGCTTTTCAACAAGAAATACATGATCGACTCAGCGCGGCACTTGCGAAATATCTTATTTTTGGCGGATATCCCGCGATTTCTTTGGCAAAAACTCCCATTGAAAAAGAAAAACTTCTGGAAAGCATTGTGGAAAACTATATTTTGAAAGACATTCGAGGACTTCTTCGCCTCATCACGGAAGATGAGCTTCTTCGCCTGTCACGATTTCTCGCTACTCAAATCGGAGGGATGGTTCAATATTCTGAATTGGCAATGATTTCTCTCATGCCACATCATCAAATTAAAAAACACCTTCGCATTCTGGAGGAGACCTATGTTCTGGAGCTTTTGAAGCCGTTTTTTGTGAATCGCCGGACAGAACTTGTAAAAAATCCGAAAATTTATTTTCTGGATATTGGGCTCAGAAATTACCTTATTCGGGATTTCCGCGAAATGCCGAATCGTCCAGATTTTGGGCATATAGCGGAAAATTATGTTTTTTCGGCTTTTCGCAAGCACCAGATTTCTCCTTTGCGATATTGGCGTACAAAAAGTCAGGCGGAAGTCGATTTTGTTTTGGAAATTGAAGGCGGAGTTC
>JACRIC010000012.1 GCA_016235915.1 Candidatus Peregrinibacteria bacterium | reverse complement strand
GGCTGAAACTGTCATCGAATCTCTATGCGGAAAAATTTAACAGTATTTCATGGTAAGATCCTTCGGTCGCAGGAGAGCGACCTCAGGATGACAGTGCGGGCATTGTTTCCTCTGAAATAATCTCGAATTGCACGTCAGGAATATCTTCTCTTTTTCCATTTTTCAACGAAGAAGCTACGGTATTGGCAAATGAAAATTCTGGTTTTTTTCCATCATTTTCATCCAGAACCGTAAAATAAACGTCCATGATATTGCCGCTCCCAGAAACGAGTTCATCTCCGCGCTTCAAGGTGATTCCCGTGACGAGTTTTGCGCCGTCTTTGGAAAGCGTTGCAAGATAGATTGGAGTTCCGCCTTTTTCAAAAAAATCGCCTTTTCGATATTCGATGAATTCCAATTTCTTACTGTCGAATTGAAGATCGAATGCCATTCCGATGAGAGATTCCTTGATGCCTTCCGCTTTGATCGTTACCTTGAGAAGACTTGGGGAAAGCGATTCGGTTTCCAGAAGCGCCGCATTGGTTTTCCAGAATGACAGTTCCGTCACAGCATTTTTTGTCCCTTCCCAACCATTTTTTAAAAATATAGCCAAAACTGTGGCAACGGCCATGAAAATCCATATTATTTTTTTTTGCGCGTGGTGTCATTATGCGTTTTTTTCAGCAGTTCTTTGTGGTCGCGGCGGCCGCCACTGGGGGCGGCCGCCGCGGAAATTTTCCAATCAACATCTATTGCCCATTGGTTTGCGCTTGAACATTTACCTCATTTTTAATAAGTCAGCGCCCAATTTGTGCCGATGTCAATCAGATCGCTTCCATTGATAACTCCATCGTATGTTGTATCAATCAGGGGATCGAAACCCCCTTCGCTCACTCCTTCGGTAAAATGCCTCGCCAGATTCTCCAAATCTCTCGCATCCACTCTGTCTGTCCTATTATTGTCACCTGTTATTCCGCGAGTGTCTTTCGCTTTTACGGAAACTGATGCACTTTCCCGAGATGCTTTCACGGCGTATACCTCATATTCATACTCATGATATGGAATAAGTTTTCCGCCTTTTGATACTCCATCATGATCTCGATACTGAAGTTCGGCCGTAGTTCCGATGGTCTCATATTGTCCACTTGTATTTTTTCTCACGATTTTATAGGAGTCTGCTCCGCCATCCGGCGCGCTCCATGCCAGCTGTATCTCGTATCGAGTCGCTCCTTCCACTGCGGAAAGAGATTGTACAGGATTCACGATGCTCGCTTGCACGGACAGCCGAACTGTTCCAAATTCCGCATTCATATCGCCCTTCGTATCAGCCAAAAAACTTCCGGTTCCCGCGGATATCACAGTTTCTGTTCCATTTCCTCCAACAACTTGGAACACAGCTTTCAATAATTTTCCTTCGCCCGTCACGCCTACTTTCTGTTGCATGGTTCTCGCTTCTCCTACAATAAGTTTTCCTGCCACGTCATTCTCAAGCCCCTCTTCGAACGCAGTATCCACCTGTCCGCTTTCGTTCAAAAAACTGCCTTTTTCCGCACTCACAAAATCCAAAACTTCCGGATCATAGGCAAGATCAACTCCATACGCAAAGAGATCAACCGCATCTTTCACCGAAATGCTCACGGTCACACTGTCTCCTTCGCTGGGTGTTGCGTTATCGACCGCAAGAGACACTACGGACGATGAAACTGTTGATCCCTGAGCGTCAGCAATACTGTTTTTTGACTTTGGCGTTCCAAGCATCGCACTATCATTTCGATTTTTCGCTCCATTTCCTCCGCTATTATTTCCCCAATTTTCCTGCACATCTCCGCTCTTTGATGCGTCAATGCGCTCCATCGTCCTTTTTTCGTCGTTATCACCAGCATACCACGCGCCGCTCGAAGAATTTACTGTATCCATCACCGTCCCTGCTGTATTTTTCAGTACGAGCTTGTCTCCGCTGTTCCCCAGTGAAAGATTGTTGATGGAATCTGCGGAAACGGATGTCGATTCTTCGGAGTCCTCAATCAAAAAGTACGCATTTGCGCCTATGCTTCCAGAAGCAATTGTGTA
Organism: Candidatus Peregrinibacteria bacterium; assembly: GCA_016235915.1. Taxonomy (GTDB): domain Bacteria; phylum Patescibacteriota; class Gracilibacteria; order UBA1369; family JACRIC01; genus JACRIC01. The sequence goes on along the minus strand of JACRIC010000012.1, from coordinate 325 downwards.
TATTTGCGCGCCATCATCATCCTCGATATACCAACCGGCAAGATTCACTTCCTGATTCGCCTGATTATACAGCTCAATCCATTCATCCGAAGTTCCTGCGGCCGTTCCCATCCATGCGATTTCATTGATGACCACGTTTCCACCGCTTTCTGCCTGAACGATCGATAACGGAGGCAGAAGCAGAGCAACAATAAGAAACACCGCCATCCATGCTTTTTTCATCGTATTTTTTGTTAAAAAATAAGCGAATGCCTTTTGAGCAAAAAGCATCACCACCGTAGCAGACGAACATTAAATTTTTCTAAAAAATTTATGAATCTTTTTT
>JACRIC010000105.1 GCA_016235915.1 Candidatus Peregrinibacteria bacterium | reverse complement strand
AAATTTTCTTTGAAAGTTTTCGGAAAAAAAGAACTTTTGAAAATGAAATGTGGAGGGATTTTAGCTGTTTCCCGAGCGAGTGCGGAAGAGCCTCTGATGATTGTCATGGAATATCACGGAGACGGAAAAGAAGCTCCGATTGCGCTCGTGGGAAAAGGAGTCACGTATGACTGCGGCGGTCTTTCTTTGAAAATCGGGCAGTCGCTGAGATTTATGAAACAGGATCTTGGCGGTGCGGCGACTCTTCTCGGCGCGCTTCTTACTGCGTCTCTTTTAGGATTTAAAAAAAATGTGGTTGCGGTTCTGCCGATTGTTGAAAATCTTATCAATGAAAAATCGTATAAAGTCGATGATGTGATTTCCATGCATAATGGAAAAACCGTGGAGGTGACCAATACCGATGCGGAAGGACGGCTTATTCTGGCAGATGCTCTTTCTTATGCGGACACTACATGGAAGCCGCGAGCGCTCATTGATATTGCAACATTGACCGGTGGCGCTTTTATGGCAGTCGGAGATGATCTTACGGCCATTATGTCCAATAATCCCGCTCTCTGCTCATTTTTTAAAACAACAGCCTTGTCGGTGGATGAACCTGTTTGGGAACTTCCTCTTCATAAGCCATATTTGAAACATTTTGAATCAAAAGTGGCGGATATCGTGAACTCTTCGTTGAAAATGAAGGCGCGCACTATTGAAGGAGGGCTTTTTTTACAACATTTTGTACATGAAAAAACGCCGTGGTGTCATCTTGATATTGCTTCAGTGGCTTTTGACGAGATACAAGGACTTGCAACAGGAAGAAATGTAAGGATGTTGGTGAAATTTTTGGAGAAATTTTAAAAAGTTTTGCAATCCTAATAAATTTAGGCTATATTAAATAATGCTTTTAGCATATCATTTTCAATATCATGCCTTACACTCTCCCTCCTCTTCCTTATTCTTACGATGCGCTCGAACCCTATATTGATGCAAAAACCATGGAAATTCATCATAGCAAGCACCATCAGACTTATGTGGATAAGCTCAATGCGGCAGTTTCCGGAACAGGGTTTGATATGAAATCGGTCGAGGAATTACTGGGAGATTTAAACAGCGTTCCCGAAAATATTCGAACTGCGGTTCGAAATCATGCCGGCGGCGTCTCCAATCACACGCTTTTTTGGAATGGTATGGCGCCGAATGCCGGCGGCGAACCAAATGGAAAACTTTCCGATGCTCTGAACTCGACTTTTGGTTCTTTTCAGACTTTCCGCGACACTTTTACCAATGCGGCGGTAACTCTTTTTGGGAGCGGATGGGCGTGGTTTGTTATTGATAAAAATGGTTCTCTTGCGATTACCACCACCCCGAATCAAGACTCGCCGATCTCGCATGGAGCAAAAATTCTTCTCGGAATTGATGTTTGGGAGCATGCGTATTATCTTCAATATCAAAATCGTCGAGCGGATTTTATTACCGCATGGTGGAATACGGTGAATTGGAAAGTCATTTCCGAAATGTTTCAAAAGAGTCTATAATGACTTAGGCGCTGTAAAAGAATGAATTATTAGAAAATTTTTTCATGCCTTGCAACGACGTTTCGGACATTATCTATGTTGTTCTTGATGGCCATGAGCGGCTTGTTTCGTATTGTTTGACAAAAAAAACTTGCGGAAGAGGTATCAGTGATTCTTCGTTGCTCCTTTCAAAACTGAAAGGACTGGACATTCTCTCGCTGGTCGAGCTTGATTTTTATAATTTTGCAAAAAAATTCGCCTTGTCTGATATTGAAGAATTTCTTGTTCTCAAACACCTCACTTCTCTTCAAAAAGCCATTTTATCTTACCTCGGAAAAGAAAATTCCGATACTGCTTGTGAGGTTTTGTCTCTTGCCATGCTCACGGACCGAACGGAATTTACGGTTTCTGTCTCTTCCAATATTCTCACTTCAAACATTCGTCCGTGTTCCGGTGGCAGGTGTGGCGGATGTCAAGGCGGGTGCCGAAGTTGAGTCAATTTTTCTCCACCCAGCGTTCCAAAATTTCGAGAAATTGTTTTGAAATATCTCGTCCGCGTAATGTTTTTATCAATTTTCCTTTTGCAAAAACCTGTGCGGACTTTTCACCTCGTCCCGGAAGACTGATTCCAATATCTGCGTGCGTCGCTTCGCCCGGACCATTTACTACGCATCCCATCACTGCTATACGAAGTTTTTCGATATTTTTGCTTTTTTTTTCCCATTCCGGACTTTTTAATTTTAAAAAATCGTTCACTTTTTTGGCTAATTTTTGAAATGCATCACTGTCCGTCCTCCCGCATCCCGGGCAACTTGTCACTATTGGCTGAAAATGACGAAGTTCCATAGCTTGCAGAAGATCTTTGCATACTTCCACCTCGCGACTTCTCGAAATTCCCGGTTCCGGCGTCAGAGAAACTCGTATCGTATCTCCGATTCCTTGCCTCAGTAAAATAGAGAGAGCGGAGACGGATGCCACTATTCCTTGAATTCCGGAACCTGCCTCCGTGAGGCCGAGATGAAGCGCATATAATCGGCTTTTTTTTATCATTTTCTCAACCAGAAGCTCATACGCAGAAAGCATATCCGGCACTTGCGACATTTTCACGCTCAAAACGATTTTATTTCGCGGCAAACCCAGCTTTTCCGCCGCCACAGCTGAAACGAGCGCGCTTTCCGTCATAATTTCGACCATCATTTCCCGATCCGATTTCGGTTGTTTCTTTTTTGCATTTTCATTCATACGTTTTGACACCATCTCGCGATCGAGAGATCCCCAATTCACACCGATTCTTACAGGTTTTTCATATTCACGCGCCACTTGAATCATGGTGGCAAAATTTTCAGAACCCATTTTTCCATAACCGACATTTCCCGGATTGATGCGGTACTTGTCGAGCTCTTGTGCGCATTTCGGGTGATTCGTCAGCAGATTATGTCCATTAAAATGAAAATCTCCTATAATGGGGAGATTGCCATGTCCTAAATCTCCAAGCCGTTTTTTTAGTTCGGGAATAGTATCCGCCGCTTTTTCGGTATTCACGGTCACCCGAACCATCTCTGCGCCTGATGCCGCCAGCACTACGCACTGCTTCGCGGTGGATTTCGCATCTTCGGTATTCGTATTTGTCATAGACTGAATCGCGACGGGATGATTCCCGCCGATTTTGATGGTGCCGATATGAACCACGGGGACTACAAGCCGCATATTCATTT
>JACRIC010000104.1 GCA_016235915.1 Candidatus Peregrinibacteria bacterium | reverse complement strand
CGGGCTGGCTTGCAACCGTTTTTTTAAGCACCGTAGCGATCGTCCTGATTTCCCTTTTTGGTTTGGCGGTATTGGTTGTGGCCTCATATCTGATGGGGCTTTTCAACGTTTTCTCTACCGCGGTATGGGTGCTCACCTTCGCGTTTCTGGTCGACAAAAATCATCCGCCCATTAAAGATGTCGACCTTAATCGTGCATAAATCCTAAATTCTACCTCCCACCCCTGCTAAAATACGAAATCCTAAATGCCGAAATCCGAAACAAATCACAAATCCCAAATATACAAAGTCCAAAACATTCCAAATAAAATCCAAAAATCCATTTGTTAATATATTTTCGGTTTTAGTTTGTGTTTTGAAATTTAGATTTAGAATATTGGAGTTTGTTTAGAATTTAGAGCTTCGGATTTAGGATTTTAATCATGTACGTCTCCTTCAGCTTATATCCCAATTTCCGATAATATTCTCTTGTTCCGATGGCCGCGATGACGGCGATTTTGGAATAGCCCGCCCTTTTCGCGATTTTTTCCGCCTCGTTCATCAGTTTTTTCCCGAAACCCAGGTGTTGAGTTTTGGAGTCGATGCTCCTTTTTTTATCCAGAGCTTCCTGCCTGCCATATATATGCAATTCCCGCACGATTGCGGAATTTTCCAGAACTTTAAAAATCGGTTTCGTGTTTTTACCCGGCAGTCTTAGCCGGCACAACCCGATAATCTTATCCAGTTTAGGTTCATCGATCGAAATAAAAACCTCTTCACCCCCATTGGCCCGATACCGCTGAGTCCTGAGTTCTGTGTCCTGAATTCTGAATTTGGAATCCTGTATCTCTCTGCACCGCACGCAACGGCATTCCACCCCGTTGACCTGCATCATCTGGCGCAGGTTGGATTTTTTGGATCCCATCAAAATACTTTCGGCCGGAATATCCCGAATCACACGGATGACGCGGCAGTACTCGGGGATCTGTTTTTTGATGAGCGCGAGAAGATTCATCAGCTCTTCGTCCGAGTAGGCTTTGTGAATATCAGGGTCTTTTTTTACCATGGCCGCCAGCGGACTAAAAGGAGTCACGACCATGGGGTAAATTTTGAGGTAATCGGGTCTTAGCCCTTCATTCTCAAATAAATCCAATCCTGACTTTAAATCCGATTCAAAGGTGGCCGTCGGCAAATTGGGCATTAGGTGGTGACACACTTTCAAGCCCGCGTCCCGGAGCAGTTGGGTTGCCCGGATCGACTCTTTAAGCCCATGGCCGCGCCTGCAGAATTGATTCACTTTGTCGTCCGTCGTCTGGATTCCGAGTTCAACACCCGTGACCCCATAGCTCCTTAATTTCCGAATTTCCTCCTCAGTCACCCAATCCGGCCGTGTTTCCACCCACAAACCGACACACCGGCATTTAGCCTTTTCATTATTTTTTATTAGTTCGGCTAAATGCAATTTCGAATTTCGAATTTCGCATTTCGAATTTTTTTTCGTATTTCGTGCTTTGGATTTCGGATTTTTCGTTGTTGGACCTTGGTTCAGCGCTCGGAAGATGCCACACAGAAATTCAAGGCGATAGCCCTCGGGGATAGACCCCCACGTCCCCCCCGCGATGCGGATATCAATTTTGCTCACATCATGCCCCTGGGCAACCAGGCCATTCAGGCGGGCGCTCACTTGACGGCAGGCGTCAAAATCATTCATGACCGCGCGCATCATGGCCGGTTCACTTGAAAGATAGCTTTTTGGCATGCCTTTTTCGGTGGGGCAAAAAATACACTGCCCCGGGCAACCGAGTTCTTTTGTTAACACCGTGATGTTGGCGATGCCCGAAAGCGACCGCACTTTCCTTTTCTGGATGATTTTTAAAACAGAAGGGGCGTTTTCAATTTTTCCTTTTTCCAAAAGTTCCCGATAGGCCTGAATCAGCTCCAGATTCCTGGGGAGAATACCGCCATTGATTTCGGTAAGCCGGTTCCGGATTTCTTTCAGTTTTTTCTCATCCAAAACCTTCTCTCCGCAGAGCTCTAAAATGATTTTCCGCGAAAGCGGAAGTAATGATTTTCTGACGGAATAAAGAGACATGCAAAAGAATAATGGATTATTATTCTAGCGGTTTTTTATTTTTTGGCAATTCTTTGCCCCTCAATCACCCAATACCACTGTCCGTGGTCGGTTAGCAGAAAGGATGTTTTATCGTTGGAGCAAAGACGTCCGCTTAAATAATCTTTCAGGTTACTGCGGATAATGGGCCTTCCGGCGATTTTTAAATCTGGATGAGTCACTACGTATACAAAATTAACCACTCTACCGTTTTTATAATAGGTCGAGAAATCGACCCGGGGGCAGAGATCGCTGTAGATTTTCTGGCGAAATTCGGTCAGAAGCCTTCTGCGCTCCTTACTTTCCAGAATCATGGAACGGTTCGCAGTAAGTGGGTGGATAATGCTGGCATGGATGTAGTTTTTATAATTTTCGTAGTTTTGGTTTGAAAGAATGATGGTAAAAATGAAAACGATCGAAGAAATATAGAAAAAAAGATATTTGTGGGTTTTTTGAATGAAATCATCTTTTACCAGATGATGAGTGGTGATCAGATAGATAAGAAGCAGGGACAAAAATATTTCAAGGACAAAAACCCTGACCTCCACCGTGGATGTCAATAAGATTCCGATAACCTGAGAAAAATAAATCAGCGCCAGAATAAAAAACGAGATAAAAAGGCAAATGGCCAGTTCTATCCGATGGTTCCGCTGGATCCTTGGGATATCAATCATTTCGGCGGATATCCCCCAATAACGGAAAAAAAAGCGGTTCAGAAAAAGGAGAACCAGTATCTCCAAAAGCATATAGGCCAGGAAAAAGCCCAAAAAGAAGGCAACGGAAGGAATGATGATTTCAAAAATATCTGAACTCATTTTTTTTGATTTTCGAAAATTATTATAGACTTATTGTCATTCTAAAAATAGAGGTTTTATTGTATTTCTTCGCACCACCCCTATCTAATCCCCTCTTCTTCAAATTTTTTTTGAGGTAAAATGGATCGGTAAAATACTTTTATGAATACACTTCCCATTGTCGTTACAGGCTCTCTGGCCTTTGACCACGTGATGACGTTTCACGACAAGTTCGCGAACCATATTCTGCCTCATAAAATCCACATGCTGAATGTGGCGTTCAATATTGAAACACTGAATGTGGATTTGGGCGGAACCGCGGGCAATATCGCCTATTCCCTCGCGCTTTTGGGTGAAAAACCTCTCATTTACGCCACGGCCGGCGATGACTTTGGAACTTATCGAAAGAAATTGGACGAGTTAAAACTGACGACGGATTTTATCAAAGTTTTGCCAGACGCCAAAACCGCGCAGGCCTTTATTACGACTGACTTGGCCGATAACCAGATCACCGCTTTTCACGGGGGCGCGATGTACCGGGCGCACGAGCATCCGCTCGCTGTTTCTGAAAAAAGTCTGGTGATCATTTCGCCCAACGGCCCCGAGGCGATGGTGGCGCACGCGAACTATTGCCAGAAAAACCAACTGCCGTTTATTTTTGACCCCGGGCAGGCGTTCAATGCTTTAAAAAAAGAAGATCTTATTCATTCGGTTGAAAACTCTCGCGCGCTTACCCTGAACGATTATGAATGGCAGTTGTGGAAGGAAAAGACAGGCCTGACTGAGAGTCAGACACTCGACCTGACCGAAGCGACCATCATCACTCTGGGCGAAAAAGGATCTCTGATCACCACCCGCAAAGGCGGGATCGCGGTTCCCGCGCTCAAAAATCTGAATGTTATCGACCCCACCGGCAGCGGCGACGCTTTCCGCGCCGGCCTGCTTTATGGACTTAGCCGGGGAATGGATTGGAAAGTGTGCGCTCAAATCGGGACAACGCTGGCCTCCTATTGCGTCGAAATTCAAGGACCCCAAAATCATCGTTTCACACTCGCAAAGTTCAAAGAACTCTACCGGAAGGCGTGGGGAGAGAAATTTTCGGAATAATGACGGCGATTTGACTTAAAATAATATGTCATGATATACAGATAATCTTTTTTTGTTTTACGGTGAAATTTTGTATTTTAATGAATATTTTGTATGAATCTCCATCGGAATAGCCAAAAACGCATTTACATCCCGGATGCGGCGTATTTCATTACGGTTAAAACTCTCAATAATGAGCCGTTTTTCCGCGAGTCAATTTTTTGCGATTTGTTTGTGGAGAATTTGAGGGTGTGCAAACGCTTAAAGGAATTCGAGTTGTACGGTTGGATTTTGGCATATGATCATTTTCATTTGTTAATCCGGCCGGGCGACCGGTTCAATTATTCGAAAATCATGCAATTTTTGAAACGACATTTTACCCGAAATGCCAATGTGATTATGGG
>JACRIC010000103.1 GCA_016235915.1 Candidatus Peregrinibacteria bacterium | reverse complement strand
TTAAAGAAAAGGGTGTTTCTTTTGGAAAAGTGGAACATTTTCTTTCCGTTGAAGGGAAAGGCGTGAAAGGTGAAATGGATGGAAAAAAAGTGGTCGTTGGTCGGCCGAGTTTTCTTTCGGAGGAAGGAGTGATGCGGTGCGCTGGATTGGATATCAAGGCCGCGCAATTTCAAGATGATGGCAAAACTGCGATTCATGCCGGAGTTGACGGGAAAGCCGTTGCGGTATTTGCTCTTGCTGATACGCTGAAGGCTGGTGCGAAAGAAGTGATTGAGGAATTGAATAGCGAAGGCATTGCTTCTATTATGCTTACCGGAGATAATACGAAAACAGCGCAAGCCATTGCGAGGAAGCTTGGTCTGACGGATTTTATTGCCGAAGTGTATCCTCAAGATAAGGCGAACAAAGTGAAAGAAATTCAAGCTCGTGGTATCCGTGTTGCCATGGTTGGCGATGGGATTAATGATGCTCCCGCCCTGACTCAAGCGGATATTGGTATCGCGATGGGAACGGGAACGGATATTGCCATAGAATCCGCGGGCATCACGCTTCTTGGCGGTGATATCGCGAAGATTCCGCAAGCGTTTCGACTTTCCAGAAAAACTCTTCGCATTATTAAACAAAATCTTTTTTGGGCATTTATTTACAATGTTCTCGGTATTCCTGTTGCGGCTGGTATTTTGTATCCATTTTTTGGTATACTCCTGTCGCCGATTTTGGCGAGTATCGCCATGGCGGCGAGTTCGATTTCGGTGGTTGGAAATAGTCTTCGGCTTACGCGAATACGGTTGTAATCACCTGTCATTGCGAGGTCGCCTTGGCGACCGAAGCAATCTTAATGCGCGCGCATGGGGATTGCTTCGCTTCGCTCGCAATGACAGTGTTTTTATTCTTTTATTTCTCTTTTATGTCTTCCAAAAAGTTTTTTCTTCCGTTCCTTGTCGTGGTTCCGTTCATCTTTCTTTTTTCCGGTTGTGCTGACAATTCCGAAGCCAATCTCGCGACTGAGCTGAAAGATAAGCCGAGTACCGGTGTCATCACCATTGATACGAATAATATTGATCTCGGTGATATTCCGATTCAGGGTGGGAAAGTCGATGTGGAATTTCCGTTTAAAAATACGGGTTCGGATTCTATTGCTCTTTTGGAAGGAGTGACGAGCTGTATGTGCACCACGGCGGTTGTGAAAGGAGCGGATGGCACGACTTCGCCAACGCTGATTATGCCTATGTCTGGTCCGGGTCATGGAGATCATGGAGGAGCGGGTCCAACCAAAATTTACCAAGTTTTGAATCCGGGTGAATCAGCCACCGTTATCGCTACTTTTGATCCTTTGGCTCATGGGCCGGATGCGGTGGGACCGATTACGCGAGAAGTGGTGATTTATACGAATTCTACGGAGACACCTGAAGTGAAGTTTAAGTTTAGCGGGAATGTCATTCGGTAAACTATGACCCAAAATCGAAAAATCAATATTGGAGGAATAATGGTTGCGGTGATTGCCGTGGTGATTTTTGTGGTATTTTTGTTTCAGGCGTTTTCAAATGGCAAGAATGGCCCTGTTGATGTTTCCGAAACTTTGCCTGCCGATGCACAGCGCATTGTTTTTTCTGAGAGCGAATTTGATTTTGGCATCGTGAAGCAATCAGGCGGAAAAGTTCGCCATGAATTTCCTTTTACGTATTACGGCGATCAGCCGATGACTATTCTTGGAACTCCCACGAGTTGCGCTTGTACTTTTGCTGAAGTGAATACAGCGTTTTTTTCATCAGGAGAAAAAGGTGTTTTGACCGTGATTTTTAATCCGAATCTTCACGGCGAACCTGAAGGCCGTTTTTATAAAACCGCTTCCATTTTGACCGATCCGAAGTTTCCGACACTTCCTGAAGTGAAAATTTGGGCACAGATCGATCTGGATCTTGGGCCAGAAGCGTATGAATTGCAAGAACTTCATGACGATGCGGCTGAAAAGAGTACGGCACCCGTGTCTGTTACGCCTCTCACGGCGACTGCTTCTGTTGGATTTATTGAATATGAGGCGAAGACTCTTTCCGAATCCGATTTTGAAAAGTACGCGGATGAATTGAAAAAAGCGGGCATTGATGCGGCAGAGGCGAAAACGTTTCTTGTACTCACGCTCGATAATCATCAAAAGGATCTTTCGGGATATGATTTTATGACTTTGTCTGAGCTTGATGGGCAGAAGGCTGAAGGCTGGATTTCTCTTTCCGGTGGTTCCGGCGGTCATCATGTTTCCGGCATTCTTGTTTTTCCGAGCGTTGAAAAACCTGAAAATTTAAAAATCATGGGTCTTCCTGCAGGTGATGCTCTTTTAGTCTTTAAACCCGTGAAATAATGAAGGGAAAATTTTCGCCGTTTCTTTTTGGGTTTTTTGGCGTTTTTGGAATGATGCTGTTTTATTATCTCCTTCTTTTTTTCGTTACCTCTGATCCGATTCATCCGTTTACTTTTTTTCTGGATAAATGGTTTTTTCTCGGGCCGCTTTTTTTGGGATTTGGTTTTCAAATGTTTTTGTTTCAAAAAATGAGAATACTGATGAGTCATGGTGCGAACGGCGTGACCGGTGCATCGGTTGGAATGAGCGGAGTTTCCATGGCGGCATGTTGTTCTCATCATTTGGCGGAGATTTTTCCGATTTTGGGAGTGGCGGGACTCGCAGGAGTTATGACGGATTATCTCGATTTTTTTCTTGGCGCGGGAGTTTTGATGAATTTTTTTGGGGCAGGATATATGTTGAAAAAGTTGCGACATCATGAAAATGCGAAATGTCATGTGCATTAGATTTTTTGTTGCGACTGTTTTGTGTACAATGGAAAACGATCGTGTGGCACGCGCAATGAGATTGCTTTGTCGCTCACTCGCCGTAGGCTCGTTCGCTCCTCGTAATGACACATTTACCATCAATGAAAATTCTTAAAAATCTTTTTTCTTCTCCGCATTTTTGGATTCGTTTTATTCCGGCGGCGTTTTTTATTTTTGCGTTGGAAACATTTTTTCTTGGCTTGTGGAAGATTCCGATTATCAATTATTCCATTTTGTACATGGAGAAAGTTACGGATTTTGATAGAGTTTTTGCTCTTTTTTTCGCGGTGGTTTTCGGTTTTGCCGTTTCGCTTTTTTGGGTTG